>JBAULD010001009.1:0-1934 GCA_049578005.1 Polyangiaceae bacterium | reverse complement strand
CCCGGGTCAGTTGCATGCAGGTGAGTGCGGCGCGACACGCGCGACGGGCATGGTCCGGGCAGCGCGTCGGCGCGTTCCAGAACGCCATGACAGAGTCGCCGATGAATTTGTCGACGGTACCGCTGGTCGAACGGACGCCGGCGGTCATTGCAGCGAGATAGTGCCCGAGGGCCTGAGCCAGGGCACGGGGCGCCAGTCGCTCGGAGAGCCCGGTAAATCCCTCGATGTCGCTGAACAGGAGAGAGATCTCGATGAGTTCTCCGCCGAGCTCCGGTTCGCGGTTCGATTGAAAGAGCTCCCGTACGAGGTCGACCGGCACGTATTTGACGAGCGCTCGCATCGAGGTTTTGGCGCGCTCCACGCCGTCCAAGACCTCCTCCATTTCGCGCAGGGAGGCGTCCACAGGAGTCGCGGAGAAGTCGAAGCCGCGCATGCGCCCCGTTGCCTCGACGACCCGCGCCAGCGACGAACGCAGCCGTCGGAGCATCAGCCCGCCGGCCGTGAGGACGGCCGCCGTCAAGACCACCAACGCGGCGAAGAAGCGCGACCGGAGCGCCCGCAGGTCGCTCGTGTAGTAGGCCTCCGGCACGACCACTCCGACGACCCATCCTTGGGAGTTCTCGAGCGCCCGGAAGGTCGCCAGATAGGTCGCTCCTCCGACGACGAGCCGCGCGTCGCGCTCCGGCCGTTCTTCGGATAGCTCGCGAAGGGCGGGGCTCGACAGCGCCGCCGCGACTTCCGGGCGCACGCCTTCCGAGGCAACTCGGAGGTCGTCACCCACGGACTCCAGTCGATCGCGCGGATCGAGGCGAGCCACGAGGCGTCCTTCTGCATCGCACAAGAAAACGCGTTGCGAAGCGTTCGTCACGAGCCGCGGAAGCTCGTCGATGCGCTGCGTGAGCAGTCCCACCCGCAAGACCCCCGCGAAGTGCCCGGGAGCGTCTTCCACCGCTTTCTGGACCGTGACCACGACCCGTCGATCGACCGGCGGAAGCTCGGAATCGAGCTCCGAGAACGAGAGATCGCTCCAGATCGCGCTCCCGTAGAAGTCCCGCGCCACCGGCGTTCGGAATGTCGGATGCGCGGTCGGATCGTCGCCGTCCCCGCGGCGACCGAGCGGGGCGCCAAGTAGGCCCCCGCCCCGGGGGCGAGAACGGACGCGGACCACGAAGCGCCCCTCTTCGCTCGCGATCCATCGGGTGACCAGCTCGCTCGCGGGATCCGCGGTTCGGCGAAACACCATCATTTGCCACCGGTCGGGGGCCGCGAGCTGCGCTTCGCCGCCGGCTTCGTAGCCGAGCAGCGTGGCGTGCGTCAGGGCGATGTCCGCGAGTGCGGGATGATCGAGCAACTCCGAAAAGAGGCGGGTCTCCACGGCGAGAGGGTCGTCGATGCGCATCGCCCCGAACCGGAGGGACGCCTCGACGTCCTCGAGGGCCGTAACCGCCACTCCGAGCTCGGTCGAAAGCCGCGTTCCGATGCGGGCGGCCTCTGCGTCGCGGAGGCGATTGGACCGCTCGACGATCGATCGCCGTGAGGCATCCAAAAGCACGAAGAACGTAGCCCCGATGGCCAACGCAATCGCGAGCGTCGTCCAGACGAAGAGCTGTACGAGCGTCGGACGGGAAAGGTTCTTCATCCGACCGTGCGTCAGCCTCTCACGAGCACCACCGCCGCATCGTCGGCCAGCGTTCCGTTCGGGTTGCGCACCAACTCGACCAGACGCTCCGCGGCGGCCTCGAACGGGGCGGCGCGGACGACACCCGCGATGATGTCTTGGGACGCAAACTTGAATAGTCCGTCCGTTGCGATGACGAGGACCCCCCCGAGGGACGGTCGCGCGAAGGTCGCCAGGTTGACCCGGCCGCTTCCGAGTCTTTGCCGGGTCTGCTGTCCTACCGTCAGATTGTCGACTCCGCGCGGCGTGACGACCC
>JBAULD010001008.1:0-2688 GCA_049578005.1 Polyangiaceae bacterium | reverse complement strand
CACCATAGTTCGCCAGGTGCACTGCCGCCATAAAGCGCACCAGTTTTGTTCTCACGGGCAAGGGCTCTCCGAGTCGGGCAGCAATTGAGCGCTCCCATTGACGTCGAAGTGAAGTACGACGCCATCGATCTTGATATCAAAATATGGATCAGCGGAGAACTCCGTTGACTCCCCAGGCGTGTGATGGATGACAAGCTCGCCACTTGCGCCACCTTGCGGAAGACGAGCAAGATACGTGGGTCGCCGCGACGAATCACTCAGCAGAGCTTGGAAGACAGCTAAAGCCTGCATCGTTGATAGCGGAAGCTCCGGCCAGTACACGGATTCCGTCACCGATTCGCCTTGTGCGTCAAGGCAGGCCCAGGCGAACGAATCGCTGATTTTTATCCCTTGATAGCTGCGGCACACGACGCTGGTAACCCAAGTCGAAAGAACCGTCTGAGTTGGGCTCATCGTTGCTGGAGTGATCAGCGCCTCAAACCCGTCAAATGGAACAACTGTAGAGACTTGGTCCGCGGGAAGGCCAGCACCGACAAAGTAGGCGAGCACTGCCGCATTCTGTGCGCTATCTCCCCCCGGAAAGGGGCCGCGCCCTAAACTCGGCGCATTGGCATCGGGCGTTCCGCTCGCCATTTTTGATAACATTTCCGTGGAGAAGACGCCCTGACTGCCAATGATCTGGTCCATGCCCACAATGCCTTGGCTGCCAAGAATATCGCCGATGGGAAACCGCGACCGCGCCAGCGTATGCACATAACCAGGCAATGCTCCGGGGCCGGATGCGGACGAACATGAAATAACGATACTCGCGAGAATAATATTCGCGCCCCGCATGTTGTTTTTTGATTCTAGTACGAACTCTCGCGCCTGCAAGCGTACGAATTTCCGTCAAGTGTGGAAGTTCGAATGCCGTGCCGGAAGCTCCGGCAGGGTACCGGCCTGGCGCCGAGTCGAGAAGGAGCGTTTCATCGATCGGTCGGACCACGCGACGATTAGGTTTTGTGGGCATGGACTGAAAGCGCCATTCATCACGTGACGGCGACCGACCGGTGGTCCGGTCTGTTACGCACCACCGTCAGCCTGAGTTGGCCTCCAGCCGTTGCGTGGTGCGTGGCTCCACCGGCCAATGTTTTTGGAGCTACCGAAAGTAATGCCCCGCCTCCAGGTCCGCGATTAGTCCTGGCTGCGTCGGTTCCCACCCCAGCAGGTCGCGTGCGACGGCGCCAGAGGACGGCGAGTCGCGCGCGAGCAGCGCTCCCATGAAACCGAAGTGCCTACGGGACGCACGGATCGCCTGCCTACGTCGTTTCAACATTCATACTGCTGCCTGCGCGGATGCCCCGGGCCCGGAGGATCGTTCAGCGCCGGCAGGAGTTCGTCGAAGACCTTTTATGGAGTCAAGGCGATTGCGGATGATGTGACGACGTTCGGCGCCGTCGGCGGGACGTGGGCGACTCACCTATGGAAGACGCACGCCACCTTCGAGATGCTTGCCGTTCGCGCGTACACGACGTGGGAGAGTTTTTCCCACGACGTTCTGATCCTCACGTTGGCCACCGACACCAGGGAGCTTGCGACCGAAACGGGACTGTTGACAAGCCCACGCGCGTCACGGCCGACATGGCCGAGGCGCTCCTTACGGCCCGTGGGTAACTAGAGTTTCGGGACTTGGGCGATCTTAAGGGCCGTGCGCGGAAATGGCTCGGGCAGGCACGGAGCCCGTTCGATCGCATGCAGCAGGCCGACGTCGATGCGGCCAACGAACTACGGGTGCTACGCAACTTCATCGTGCACCGCAGCCGGCAGAGTGAGCAGACGTACGAAGAACTCCTGCGGCGACGGAAGGTCAGTTCAGCGCCACTCGTGGGCGAGTACCTTCGCGACGGCAACCCGACGCGGCTTCACCAGCACGTCGAACAGCTTCGGTTGACGGCCGGGCGGCTCGTGCCGTAGGCACGCCTCAGCGGCGACGGCGTGCCTCCAACTCGCGCGCAAGCCGCATCACGACGTCGAACGACTGGCATCGGCCGCGCGCTCGAGGGCGCGGGCGAGCGCTGCCTCCAACTCGGTCGGCACGGAGCTCGTCCCTCGTCGCTCCACCGGCGCCGTCGGAGGCGCAACCTCGGGATCAAATTCGTGCCCGGCGGTGGCTGATTGCGGATCCGGTCGATCCGACTGATCGGTGCACACTGCACCGCTCTCCGCGGCTTTTCGGGACGGATCATTCGGAGACAGGCAAAAACAAGGGGGTTCAGGGCAAGCCCTCAACCGGTCGCGGCTTTCACAAGTGGCTGCAACCATGCCGCTGCGGGGGTCGATGTCGCGCTGCGCGTGTGGCCAAACATGGCCGCGCGTCGCTAGCGCGGATGCCAGTGGGCTTGTCTGCGCCAGGACGCCGTGACTACTGGGCCGCGAAGATCACTCGCGATGCCGCCGGGGAGAGGGGGCTGCCAGCGCTCGGCGATGGATGCCTTCGATCGCACTGCGCGGGCTCGGTTGCCCCTCCTCGATCATGCTACTGAGGTCATGGCCCTGCTGAGCGAGCCAGCCAATGCTGTCGTCGTGGCAGCGGCCTCGGCGCAATCGGCGTTGAGACCAGGAAGCAATTCGCCATGAAGCGCAAATAGAAGGGGAGGTTGCGCGCTTGCGCACCTTTCGTCATACTTCGTAGCCCAAAGGGAAATACCT
>JBAULD010001007.1:0-3157 GCA_049578005.1 Polyangiaceae bacterium | reverse complement strand
AACAGGTGCTACCCAAGTGCCTCACCGAAATCGCACCTGATCGCAATGCTGATACGGGGCGGCGGACAATACGACGCCATTCCGCGGAACGAACGACCGGTCATATGCAAGCTGACTTGTGCGGTCGTCGAACGGGGTAGGGCTCCGCCGTGCTTTTTTCGTGTGCCGCTATTGTGCCGTGACCGGGCGGAATTGGGTTGAACGAGACGGCATCAGAGGGAAGCGGAAGGGAATCCCCTTCGTCGTGATCTCCCGAGAAAAGCGGGCCAAGTTCGCGTTTCGCATGGGGTTATTGGGAGATTACGACGAAGGTTTCGATTCCCGTCAGCTCCACAACATTCGCTAGCAATTCCGCCTCGTTGGCTTCATCGGTTTCGCACGGTTGCGAATCGTTTGCGAAACCTAGAAGGTCATCGGGCAGGGTAGGGAACACGTCCCCAAAGGACGCGGCAAGGTTCTCCGCCTCTCGCATGTAGATCTTTGTGGTCTCGAAATCCGCGTGCCCGGCGCGCTGCATGATGCGAAGCGGGTCGTCCCCCCTCGCGGCCATCCACGTGATCCCGGTCGCCCTCAAGTCGTGAAACGTGATGGCCTTGCGCGTCTCGTCGCTGGCGAACAAGTCGGCGCGGTCGACGCCAGCGCGGCGAAGGTAGAACTTGAGCTTGTAGGAGAGGACCCCGACCGACGGCATGCGGAAGACCGGCCCCTTGCCGCCAGCTTCCTTGTGCATGGCGACGAGTAGCGGCATGAGCGCGGGTTCGATCGGGATGCGCCTCGCCGTCTCGGTCTTCGTGGCCCGCACGCCCCTCTTGCGCACGCGGTCCTCGGCGACGTGGATCAGCATGGTTCGGTGTTCGAGGTCGACGCCCTCCCACCGTAGCGCGGTGAGCTCGCCCGCCCGGGTGTATGTGCAGACGGCCAGCGCGAAGAGACGGCGCCATCGGCGCGGCACGCGCTCGCTCCGCACGAGAGTGTCAAACTCGCTCGGCCACAAGTACGTCTTCGCCTTCTTCGCGCCCGCGTCGGGCCCGGCTACGCCTTCGGCGGGGTTGTCTTCGCGTACGCACAAGGTCACGTCCTTGGCGCGCTGGGCGTCGCGGAAGAGCGCTCGGGCTACCCCCCACGCATTGATCGCGGTTTTCGCGCTGAACGGCTTTCCGTCGCTGCTCTTGCCCGCGGCCACCTTCGCGTCGAGCTTGCCGACGAGTCGCTTCAGGTCGTCGCGGGCGATGGTGCGGACGTCGAACCCACCGATCTCGTGAAGGATGTGGCGCTCAAGTAGCGCTCGGTCGCCGTCGACGCACCCGAGCTTCTTGCCCTCGCGCCAGCGGCACCACCTGATCGCGTAGTGGGTGACGGTCTCGTGGTCGCGGTCGACTACGGCGCCGTGCTTGCGCATCCACGCCGACGTCTCGCGGGCGCAGGCCTGCGCGGCTTCCCGGTCGTGCTTGGGGATCGTCGCGTCGAGCGGAACGAATGGCCGCGACTTGTCCGCGAGCGTGACTTGCACGTGCCAGTGCTCGACGCCGGTCTTCGCGTTGCGCCTCCACTCCACGTAACCCGTCGCCGGCCGCCCCCCCTTGCTCGTCTTGGTCATCGAAACGCCCTCCAGAATGCCCGCAGAATGCGCGCCACGATGGCGAAAGGCCATGCCCCGGGCCGGAAGGGAAGCGTCGCCCGGCGTACGCTGCGGGCTGCGCGGCGAAGGCCTCGAAACGGTCGGCGGTACATGGGGGGCCTCATCAGGCAGCGCATCACGCTGCGACGAATGGCACAACGTGTGCCACCCGTTTCGGCCTAGTATTCGTCGGGGAGCAGTACGGTCGTGCCGGTACGATCGTGGTCGGTAATCACCCAAAGCGTTCTCCGCACCGGACGCCCGGCCGCGAGGTCTAGGTCGGCGTCGAGCGCGTACGCGGAGTGCAGCTGGCCAGCGCCGGCCTTAGCGCAATCGGTGTTTAGCTTCGCGTCGTCGGCGGACACGTTGCCCCAGTCGCATCGGATGTGCCGGTTTAGGCACGCCGCGATCTGGGCGCTCGGGAAGCGCTCGGCCGCTCCGCTCGTGACGTAGACGTCCCCAATGGGGAACGCTGGCGCAGCGGTGAAAATCGTCATGGGTAGCTTGGTATTCATGGTCATGTCTCCAATCTGTTGTTTCGTGACACTACGTGTATGGTCATTGTCGACGCGCACGGCCCCGGGCATTCGGAGCCCGGGTCCGCCGCAATTCGCCTTGTTTTCCCGAGCGGAATCGACGGAGCCGAGCCAAAAAGGCCGTTCTCGGGTCCACCCCCGGTCATCGCCGCCCCCTGGCCGACTGCAGCGCGTGGCGCAGGAACACGAGCCGCGAGCGGTGCCGCTGTATCTCGACGTCGAGCGCCACGAGCACCTCGAGTATCGCCGTCTCCCGAGCTGAGGGCTTGGGGGTGAGGAGCGCGTGCCGGACGGCGCGCATGAACTCGCGCCATGCGGCCATCGGCGGGGGCGGTACGGGCTCGCCCGATTGGTCGGGGAGCCAGGACTCGCGCGGTGGCAGCACCATGGTCTTGCGCCAGTCGTCTTCTTCGGGGGGGAGGCTCACGGCTTCCTCGACTGGGCGTCCAGTTGCCTGGCGACGGCTGAGCAAATCGCTTCGAGCTTGTGCAGCGAGGTGATGACGTCCAAGAAGGCGCCTGCCACCGTGACGTGAGCCCGGCCGGCGGGGATAGGTGACTCGTCGTCGTCGTGCCCGGGGAGCGGCATGGGCCCGTCGTCGGGCAGGGTGTCTCGGGGCGAGCTCATTTCGCCGGCCTCCCGTTGACCAGGGCATGCGCCTCTTTCAGCGTTTCCAGCAGGTCTTCGGGGTCTGCCCCCGATTCCAGCAATTCGATTGCGGCCGCGAGCTTTCGGGCGCCTCTGTCGGCCGCTACAATGAACGCGCCGGAGGGCATTTCTCGCACGGTGGGCTCTTCTTCTTCGTCGAATGGGTGTAGAGAGAACATGTCGGCTCCTATTGCGGTAGGTGCTGGCCAGCCCCCAGCGGCGCGTAACCGCGTGGGGGCATTCACTGCGGCTCGGCGGCCGCCCCCCGCTCGGCCCGTGAAGGCCGCGGAGGGCGAACGTCGAGACTACTCAGCGAGCTTTTCGCTCGGATGCATCACGCCTAGCTCGCGAGCCA
>JBAULD010001006.1:0-30381 GCA_049578005.1 Polyangiaceae bacterium | reverse complement strand
GTCCGGCGTCGATACGAAGAGCTCGCCGAGGAGCGCCTGATTCCGATCCATCAGCCGGCCCAGGGTAAGCCGGTCGCCCTCGGCAATGGCGTGGCGAGCGCCGTGAACCAGCGAGCGCACGGCATCGAAGGACTGCTCGACGAATTCGGGCCGTCGTTCCCGCAGCCGCGCGACGCCGTCGACCATGGCCTTCGTACTCGAAGCAATTCCGGTGCTGCCGACGCACAGCCTCAGGGTACCGCGAGCGCGCACCGATTCGAGGGCCTCTCCCCGGCGAAAATAGATGCATCCCCCGCGCGCGGCGACGGCTGCGTCGACGCCACTCGGGTTGCCGTGAAAGACGCGCTCCCAAGCCATGGCGCGCTGCTGAAGGACGTCGTCAGGGGCGGTGGAATCGAGGGCCCTCGCGATCGCCACGCCCATGGCTGCGGAGCACCCGAGCCCACCGCCGGGCGGCAGATCCGCTTCGACTTCGACCGCAAGCGGGGGGAGCGACGGAGCAACGGCGCGCGTCGTTTCGAGCAGTGCGCGGAAAGCCGACGCGAGATCGTGCGCGGGCTCGCTCTCGCTGACGTCGATGTTCCACCCGCGGACGTGCAGGCGGCTCGGTCCGACCGCGACCGGCGTGGCGTGCGCGCGCGCCCCTCGATCGATTCCCACGGCGATCGCCGGCACGCCGTAGACGACGGCATGTTCGCCCAGAAGAATGACTTTGCCGCAGGCGCGACCCGTTCCCGGCCCAGCAACCGATCGATGTCCGGTCATTCAGCGATCCCTCGCCGTGAGCGCGACCAGGGCCTGGGCGAGGAGCGAGCGGCCTCTCGCCGTAAGGCGCACGCGCCCAAGCTCGCCGAGCGATTGATTCACCAGGGTCGCGATCCGCTCCTCGACACGCGAGAGAGCACCGGACGACTCGAGGTAGGCGACTGCCTCCGACGTCGCCGCTTCGGTCGCGTCCGGGCGACCCAGCACGGGGCCCAGGAGCGCGGCCGCTCGGGGGTCTCGCATCGCGTCCACCACGAGTGCCGTGCGTTTGCCTTTCCGCAGGTCGCCTCCCGACGGCTTGCCCGTATTTTTAGCATCGCCGAAGGTCCCGAGCACGTCGTCGCGAAGCTGAAACGCGATGCCGGCCGGCTCCGCGAACGCCGTGAGCGCGGCGACGTCGTCCTCGCTCGCACCCGCGAGGCGAGCGCCCATCAAGATGGGACCGCACACGGTGTAGCTGCCTGTCTTGAGCGCGTACCCGGCCTCCACATCACCGCGATCACCCTCGCTGGCGCACACGTCGAGGACCTGGCCCTGGACGACGTCCGCCTCGACGCGTCCGAGCTCCTGCATCGCGCGGACCACGCGCGCCGGGGCTAGTTTGAGCTCGAGGAGCGAGCCCAAAGCCCAGGCCGAGGCTAGGTCCCCGGCGAGAATCGCCGCCGCGTCGGCTCGGTCGGGGCCGGCCGCTGTGGGGTTCGGCCTTCCGAAGCGAGCCCGCATCATCGCCGGAACGCTCGGACCGCCCCGGCGCAGATCGTCGCCGTCCATCCAGTCGTCGTGGGACAGCAGGTATGCCTGGAGCAGTTCGAGAGCCGCGCCGGCGGGCACGATCGTTTCGACACCTCCTTCTCCCCCGAAGCCCTCGTAGACCGCGGCAAGGAGAACCGCCCGCATCCGCTTGCCTCCGCGCAAGACGAGTTGGCGTATGGCATCGGCCACGGCGCCTACATCGGCTCCGCGGTTGCGAGCCTCGGACACCCTTGAAGCAAGCCACGACGCAAGCCACGCGTCGGTGCGCGCGCGCACGTCGGCGACGAATTGCTCGAACTTACCGTGATCGCCCGTCGAGCGATCGTCTCGCCAATCGCCGGACGTCGAAAACAGATTTGCCGGGACCATCGCGCGTGCGGGCGAGACTAGGGCCCAAAAGTTGGCTCGTCAACCCAGGGTTGGGCTGATTTTACGCATAAGTCCGCGTACTTTCATATTTCTTTGAAGCGACTCAATCTCGCTGACGTGCCTTCGATGAAGGTCGCCGCGATGGAATCGAGCGAGAGGCCGAGTCCGCGCTTATGCGGTCGGCTTATTCTCCCATTGGGGCTAAGGTCCATGCTCCCCATGAGCGGCATTGGACAGCGCAAGGACGATCACCTCGCGCTCTGCGCGCAAGACGATGTTGGGTTCCGCCGGGCGTCGACGCTCCTCGAGTGCGTTCGTCTCGTGCACGACGCGCTGCCGGACATCGCGCTCGCCGACGTCGATACGTCGATCTCCCTCTTGGGCAAGAAGCTCCGCGCACCGCTCGTGGTCGCTTCGATGACCGGAGGGACCGAGGAGGCCGGCCGCATCAACCGCGAGCTCGCGAGCATCGCGCAGGAGCGCGGCTACGGCTTCGGTCTCGGCAGCCAACGGGCGATGCACGTCCGGCCCGAAAGTGGCCCGACGTACCGGGTCCGCGAAATGGCTCCGAGCACGCTCGTGCTTGGCAACGTCGGGATCGTCCAAGCGCGCTCGATGACTTCACGCGAGCTTCGCGCCCTCATCGAAGAGGTCGGCGCGGACGCCCTTTGCGTGCACTTGAACCCGGCCATGGAAATCGTGCAACCAGACGGGGACCGCGACTTTTCACAGGGAGTGGCCACCATCGCGCGACTCGTCCAGGACCTCGGCACCCCGGTGGTCGTCAAAGAGACCGGCTGCGGCATCTCGCCCTCCGCCGGAAGGCGCTTGCGCGATGTCGGCGTCCGTCACGTCGACGTTTCGGGGGCGGGAGGAACGTCTTGGGTCGGCGTCGAGACGAAGCGGGCGTCGGCCGCCGGCGACGAGCCGTCGCGGCGCCTCGGCGAGGCTTTCTGGGATTGGGGCATCCCGACGGCCGCGTCCGTCGGCCTGCTCGCGCCGCTGGGGTTCGAAACGATCGTCGCGACCGGAGGAATCGGTACGGGGCTCGACGTGGCTCGCGCCCTGGCGCTCGGCGCGACCGCGGCCGGAATCGCGCGCCCCGTCCTCCGGGCCTTGTCGGCGGGCGGCCGACAGGGTGCGACGGCGTTCTTGGACGCGGTCGAGACCGAGCTGCGGGCGGCGATGTTACTGACCGGTTGTCGAGACATCGCGTCACTGCGGCACGCCCCACGTGTGGTCGTGGGGGAGCTCGTGTCGTGGCTCTCGCAGCTCGGTCGCGAAGACGCGCGGGAGAAGTGATAGGCTCGGTCGTATGAGCGAGAAAAAGGCTCGCGGATCGCACCTCAGCGATCAGCCCTCGCCGACAGTCGGCACGGAGCTCCTCGAAAAGCGCGATGCCTTCCTGCAGACCTTCTTTCGACGCGGGGCGGAGCTCACCGACGAGCTGGTGGGTGAGAACCGCCGCTTGCACGACCAGCTCGCGAAATACGAAGAAGAGAACGCGTCGCTCAAGACGCAGCTGGCGAGCGACCGAGCCATCCGCGATCTCCTGACGAAGATCGAGCATCTGGAGCGGGAAAAGTCGCGGCTTCTCTCGACGATGCACCAACAAGAGGAACTGACCAGCCGGGTGACCAACCGGTACTCGGAGATCGAATCGGAGCTGGAGAGCTTCGCCAATCTGTACGTTGCGAGCTTCCAGCTTCACGCAACGCTCCAGTCACACGCCGTCGTGAAGAACTTGAAGGAGCTCCTCGTGCAGCTCGTCGGCGCCCGCTCGGCCGCCATCTATCTCAGCGACGAGGCGGGCCGAAAACTCACCCCGGTCCTCAGCGAGGGCGTGGACATCGCTACGCTCCCGACGATCACCACCCACGAAGGGTCGATCGACGACGGAATCGTGACGGTGATCGAGCGCACGTACCTCACCGGTGTTCCGCATGTGATCGAGGGAGAGATCACCTCCTTCCCCGCCGCTTGCATCCCACTGCAAATCGAAGAGAGAGTCGTCGGCGCAATCGTCGTATACGCTCTCCTCGGCCACAAGACCCGGTTCGTCGCGGTCGATCGCGAGCTATTCAAACTCCTGGGGGCGCATGCCGGCGCCGTCCTCGTCGCCGCGAACCTCTGGGCTTCGCAAAACGGACGTTTGCCGAGCGCCGAATCGATTCGCGAGATGTGTGCTTAGAATTCTCGTCTTGTCATCACGTTTGCCGATGGTTGTCGTGTACGCTGGGGTCACTGAGCTTGCCACGCTCGAATGATGGGGCACGCCGAACGAATTCCGCCGGAAGCAGGAACGCCGAACGAGATGAGCGCTCAATTTTCCTGTTTGGTCGTCGAAGACTCGCCCATGATGCGCCAGCTCCTCGTGCTCGCGCTGTCGCGTGTGAAAGACCTGCGCGTGACCGAAGCCGATGATGGCGTCGATGGGCTGCGAAAGCTCGCGGGTGGGAAGTTCGACATCATTCTCACCGACATCAACATGCCGATTATGGACGGACTCAAGCTGGTCAAGCGCGTGCGCACCGATCCGACCCACAAGGACGTTCCCATCATCGTCATCACTACGGAAGGCTCGAACGAAGACCGCAACCGCGCGCTTCAGCTCGGCGCGAATGCCTACATCACCAAGCCGATTCAGGCGCCGCAGGTGATTGCGAAAGTCAAAGAACTACTCAAGATACAGGCGTGATTCGCGTCAAGATTTGCGGAGTGACGACGGAGGACCAGGCGTGCGCGTGCGCCGAGGCGGGGGCAGACGCCATCGGGGTGAATTTCGTGGCGTCGAGCCCGCGACGGGTGGACGAGGCGACCGCGCGCGCGATCGTGCGCGCCGTGCCGACCCGCACGTTGGTCGTCGGCGTCGTCGCCGATCGAACGATCGAGGCGATGCGGGGGCTACGGGAGGCGACCGGTCTGGACTGCTTGCAGCTCCACGGCGCGGAAAGCGACGAAGATGTGGCCGCGCTTCTACCGCACGCGTACAAGGCTGTGCGTATAGCGGGCGCCACGGATGTCGCGCGGGCGGACGCCGCGCCCGGCGAGTACGTTTTGGTCGACGCGAAGGTCGACGGGGCGCTCGGTGGAACCGGTCACGTGCTCGACTGGGGCCTCGTCGTAGCACTCGCTCGGCGGCGCAAGCTCGTCCTCGCCGGAGGCCTCACTGCCGCGAACGTCGCGTCCGCCATTCGGCACGTGCGCCCCTGGTGCGTGGACGTTTCGAGCGGTGTCGAGAGCGCACCCGGGGTGAAGGACTTGAACAAAGTGCGGGCCTTCGTAGCGGCCGTCCGTCAGGCGACCTGACGGGGTTCGGCCCCTCGAGTACTCGCTGAATTCGTAGACTCGGAGCACGGAACCCGCCACGCACTCCCTGGCACGGCGAGTTTTCGCCGGTCCTCACTCCCAATTCAGCGACACGTGTTCGACCAACGCTGCGGCCGGGTCCTTCGCGCGCGCGAGCAAGTCGATCACCACGTCCGCCGGGGTACGGCCCTCGCCGACGAGCTTGCGAAGACTCGCGAGATGCAACCGCTCGTCCTTTCCCGTCGCGGGGTCGATTCTGCCGCGGCGCGCCAGCCCTCCTTCGGCTATCGAGACGACGCGCTCGGCCACTGAAGCCAGCGGCGTCTCGCGGAAGGTCGCGCGAAGCCCGTCGCGCCACACATGCGAGCGCAGCGCGACGATCTCGTCGTGCCTCCAGTCATCGACGAGCGCTTCGGCCTCGGCGAGGGCCGTCTCGTCGTAAAAGATTCCCGTCCACAGCGCCGGAAGAGCGCTGGCCGTTTCGATCGACTGGGAGTCGGCGGCTCGTATCTCGATTGTCTTCTTGAGGCGCACCTCGGGAAAAAGCGTGTTCAAGTGCAGCTTCCAGTCGTCGAGCGTCGCCCGGTGCCCATCGAACCCGCTCTTGAGAAAGGAGCGGAACGTCTGCCCCGTGTTGGCGATCGCGTGCCCGGCGCGCTTGAAGAGAAACATGGGCACGTCGAGGGCCCACTCGACGTAGTCGTCGAAGGCCGCCGCCTTCTTCCAGAGCTGCGGCACGAGACCCGCGCGGTCGGGATCGACGTCCAGCCACACGCGTCCCCGGTACGTCAGGCCGCCGTACGCTCGTCCTTCTTTCCACGGACTATTGGCGAAGACGGCCGTCGTGAGCGGTGCGAGTGCGAGCGCCACGCGCATCTTGCGCATGGCATCCGCTTCGCTGGAGTAGTCGTAATTCGCTTGGACCGTGCACGTGCGAAGCATCATGTCAATCGCGTGCTCGCCGCGCATCGGCAGGTACGCCTTCATGATTGCGTACCGCTGCTTCGGCACCCACTCGAAGTCTTCCCGGCGCGCGAACGGATGGAACCCCACGCCGAGCCAGCGCACGCCCATGGAACGGGACAGCGGACCAATCTCGCGCATGTGCCCACGCAGCTCGGCAGACACCTGGTGAACGGTGTCGCTCTTTCCTCCAGATAGCTCGAGCTGCCCCCCGGGCTCGAGCGTAATAGAAGCGTCGCCGCGGAGCAGTGCCACGATGGGTCCCCCCTCGAGTTCGCGCTCGGGCACCCAGCCGTGCAAGCTCGCGAGCTCCTCGAGGATGCGCAGCACGCTGCGGGGACCTTGGTAGGGGATCGGCGCGTGCGTTGCCTCGAAGACCCCGAACTTTTCCATTTCCGGGCCGATGCGCCAGGCCGAAGCCGGCTTGCACGCCTCGACGAAGGGCGTCAAGAGATCGCCGGGGCCGCGAATGGGCTCGAAGTCGGTGTGCTCGGTCGTCGTCACGGCGGCTCTTCGCATGGCGGCGTCGCGCAGAGGTTCGATGCCCTCGTCGCTGCGCCGTTGCGGGCGAATAGCGCATGCGCGCGCCGGACGCGAATCCGATCTTCACGCGGCAGTGAAACCAGCACGTTTCTCCGCGGGTCTCTCGGTTTGCTTTCGATCGAACAGGCGCACACGGCGCACGAGCAAGTCGAGGAGCATGAGTGCGATGGCGACACCGACCAGGCGCGGCCAGAGGTCTTGGTGGTAGCGAATGACTTCCCCGGCCGGATCGAACACGACCGCGGGTGCCGGATCGAGCGTCCCGCCGGTTGCAATGGCGGCCTGGCGGAGCGTGACGACGTCCGCCGCGAGCGCGAGGTACTCGCGCGGGTAAGGATTGGTCACGTGACCGAAGCTCTCGGCCACGGTGGCGGCTTTCGCGTTGCCATCGCGCTCGTCGACCGGCCTCGCCAGCGTCGCATGCAAGAGAAATGACCCGTAATGATCGAGAGGAAAATCTGCCTCGTAACGGCCTGGAGCGGTTTGCGGCATCGTCAGATCCCGCCGGGGACCGCCGGCCATGCCGGTGACCGTCATCGAGGCGTCCAAGCCGTTCTGGAAGCGGTCGTCGGTGCCGATCGCGTCGAGCGCCGCGTGCACGTGCCCTGTCGCAGGATCGATCTCTGCGCGCATATCGTAGACTTGCCGTTTTTTTTGCCGCATGTGCTCGCGCACGAGCTGCCCCCAGAATTGGCCCCAGTCCTGCCAGCGCAGCCACTCGACCGCCCATAGATTCTTCACGTCGCTCGTCCAGGCCACGGTCCAGCCGAGCCCCACGTGCCAGCGCGCGAGGATCGGTTCCCCGAGCTCGCTCTCCAGGATTTGCTGCGCCGGAGGAGGCCGGAGCTTCGTGGCGACGTACCCGTGAAGGAAAGGCGCTCCGCCCACGTCGATGCCGCGCAGGAAGTCCGCAGGAGCGGCGACTCGCGGCTGGAAGTACTCCTCCACCGCGGCCGAGCGACTCACCATCTCCGTTTCGCGCGTGAAGATGCGCGGAAGCGATTGCGGATCCGCCACCTTGTAAAAGCGACCCCCGCCGACGTCCGAGATCGTTCGCAGCAGATTCTCGTCGACCCCGCCGCCCAGGCCGACCGTCGTGACCGTGATGCTCTCGCTCGCCATCGCTTGCACGAGATCCCGAATGCCGTTTTGCGGAGCCTGCCCGTCGGTGAGCAAGACGACGTGCTTCTTCTTCGCCCGCGTCGTCGACAGCGCCTGATACGCCGCGTCGAGCGCGGGGAAGATCTCCGTCCCTCCTCCCGCCTGGATGCGCGCGATGTCATTCTGAATCCGCGCTCGATGCTTGGCCGGGGTCATGCGAACGATGCGCGTCGGCTGCGAGTCGAAAGCAATGATCTCCAAGAGATCGTCGCCCGCGAGCGTGTCGGCCGTGGCCTTCGCCGCTTGCTTTGCCATCTCCAGCGGAAGGCCGCTCATCGAGCCGGACCGGTCGATGACGAGCGCCATCGCCACTTCGGCTTCGTCGCGGCGCTTCTCGGCGTCCATGCGCACCGGCAGGATGCGTTCGATCGTCGTGTGGTACCACCCTCCGAGGCCGTACCCGTGCTCGCCGCCCGCGAAGAGAAAGCCGCCGCCGAGATCGCGCACGTACTGCTCGATCGTCTCTTGCTGAGTGAGCGAGACCCGCTCCGCGGGCATGTCGCTCAGCACGATGAAATCGTAACGCTCGGCTTCGCGCAAGCTGGCCGGAAGCGGATCGTTCGTGTCGACGTTGAGCTGCTGCGCGGCGAGCGCCGAGGCAAGATAGCTCGCGCGGCTGGGATCGCCGTCGACGTAGAGCACGACCGGCCGGCCGAGGACGGCGGCGACCGCCGTAGCGCGATTGTTTTCTTTGAAACGGTCCTGCGCGACGTCGGTGGCCTCGAGGGCGTAGGTGACCTCGCCGGGGACCGCGGCCTTGCTCTTGAACACGACGTCGTTGTCACCCGGCTCGAGATCGACCTCTTTCACCCCGTCGAGGCCGTTGACGACCTCCCCTTGTTTGAGGACGAGCTTTGCCGATTGCTTCACGCTCGAGAAGACTTGCGCGTGAATGTCGAACGTCTCCCCCTCGTGGACGTGCTCGGGAACGTGAAGGTCGCGGACTGCGAGCTCCCCTGGAACGGGCCGCTTGTACGGAATGGAAAAGAGCTTCACGCCGTACCGCTTCGCGCGATTGGCTTCGGCCAGCAGATCGCCGTCGGTCTGCACGCCGTCCGAGAGAACGACGGCACGTCGCAGGTACCCCTCCGGGTAGAGCCCGTACGCCAGCTGGAGCGCGCTCGCAATGTCGGTCGCCGTCCCGAGACCGGGACCGTGTCGCTCGATGACCGGCGCAGTGACTTTGGTCCCGTCGTCGACGGGCACGACCCTCGGACGTTTGGCGAAGGTCACGAGACGGACCAGGTCGGTCCCGAGCTTGGCGTCGATTCCTTCTTGCACCGCGGCCCGCGCATCGACGAGCGCGGCATCGGCGACGCTGTCGCTGACGTCTACGAGATAGACGGTGCAGACCTTCTGCGTGGTCGCCGTACGGGCGAGCCTGGCGAGTCCGAGGGCAAGCACGGCGACGAACGTCACCCGGAGAAGGAGCGAGAGTACACGCTGCGCCGGCGGGAGGTCCGCCAGGCTGCGCCCGATCATCCACAGAAAGTACGGCGCGAGCAGCGCAAGGCCGAGCATGCGGGGGGCGAGGAGCTCGAACTGGCTCGCGCCGCGATTCCACGTGATCGACGGGCCCGCGTGCCAGACGTAATGCACGTAGAGCCAAAGCCCGAACACTCCGGCGCCGGCAGCGAGCAGCGCCCAAAGAGCGCGCTTGAGCACCGCCCCTTTCACACCGTCACCCGGCGATGGTACGTCGCCCACTCGAGCGCCGAAAGCAGCGCTGCCGCGAGCAGAAGGTAGATCCAGATCTCGCGCCGAACGCCGGCGTGGAACCCCTCGACTACGCCGGCCTCCCTTCCGGAGACGAGGACCTTGTCCTGAGGGGCGATGCTGCTCTCGGATGCGTCCAGCAGGTTCGCCGCAAACGTCGACGTTTCCCCCCCCGCGGTGAGCTGGTAGAAGCCAGCTTGCTCGCCGAGCAGGACAGCCCTGCCCTCGTGCACTGGAACCGATTGGGCCACCCCGTCCGGGCGTTTGACGATCGCTTCCGACACCGTGGCGCCGACCGGCAGCCGCCAGACGTCGCCGGTGCGCAGACTCGACAGGTATTGAGCGTCTTCGTCCGTGAACCAGTCGATGCAGTCGAGGACGAAAAGGGGCCAGGCGACGCGCAATGGCAGATCGCTGTCGCGCACGTCGAACCCCAGTGCGACGAACTTGTGGCCGACGCGCGACCCAGCGATGAGGATGGGAGAAGCCCCGCCGTCGGCCGCGCCCAGCACCTTGTCGCCCGCCTCCGGGACCAGCTTGTGGCCGATCGCGATATTCACGTCGTCGAGGGCGAGGAACCGCACAGCAGGATGCCGGCGTTCGATCTTGTCGAAGCCGGGCTGCTTGAGTTCTCGGTCCACTTTGACGGGCGCGCCCGAGCCGCGCGGATCGAGGTAGAGGGCGTTCGCCTTCGGCAACTCCACGGGGGTGACCCGATCGAAGATCACGGCGTCCCAATCGCTCTTCGCGAGCGCCGCCGCGTACTCCTTCGGGGCGACGTCGGTGACGTCGAGGTAGCCATCGAGCAGGAGCGCCGCGTCGAGATACGTGTCGCCTTCGGTCACGACCAATACTTTGGCGCGTCGCCGCTCGGGCAATAGCGCGTACGCGTGATCGTCGGCGGGAAGATCGTCGTGGGTTCCGTCGGTTCGCGCGATCTTCGCCTCGAGCGTGCGGCTCGCGCCGGAGAGCTGCGGGTAGAAGCGAGGCAGTCGCTCGCCCGGTCTGAGGCGCAGCTTGGTGAGATCGACGAGCGCGCCGTCGCCGAGGAGCTGAAGCTCCACGTCTTCCGAGTCGGGCCCGGTGTTCGTCAGCTCGAGCATGACCTCGTAGCGGCTCTTGTCGAGTGGGTAGCGCCGCACCGAAAACTGGGTGATCCCTGCGTTTTTGGAGTCTTTGCCGACTTTGACGTACGAGAGCTTCGCGCTCCCGAGGTGAACGGGCCCGGAGGCATCGGTGGCTTCGCCGAGCGCGCCGTCGGAGACGACTACGATTTCGCCGCGGTCGTAGCCGCGCAAGACGTCCGTGGCGAAGCGGAGCGCCCGCGGAAAGTCGGCGCGTGTGTCGGTCGCGCGAATCCCATCGAGCTCACGCTCGAGCGCTGACGTGTCGCTGGTCAGCGGTCCGAGCGGCGTGACCATCGCGTCCATTTGCGCGACGATCATGCGGTCGGCGCCCCCGAGCCCTCGCACGAGCCTCCGCGTCTCGTCTTTGGCCGCGGCGAGCCGGTTGGGCGCGACGTCCGTGGACTGCATCGACGCGCTCGCGTCGACGAGGACGACCACCGTGCGACCGGCGAGGAGCGTGTCCGCCGCGCGTGGATCGCCGAGCGCGAGGACGAGGAGCGCGAGGAGCGCGAGCTGCAGAAGCAACGAGAGCAGGCGCTTGAGCTTCGAGAAGAGTGTCGTTGCTTCCTTGTCCCGGAGGATCCGCTCCCAGATCGGGGAAAAGGGCACCGCGGCGACACGCCGGCGAAGCTTGAGGATGTAAAGCACGAGGACGCCGAAGCCGACCGCGAAGAAGATCGCGGCGACTTGCGCCAGCGGCAACCCGGTAAAGATCATCGGAGAAACCCGCCCCGCCGGAAGACGCGCAGGATCATTTCGTCGAAGGGGACTTCCACGCTCGCGCGTACATAGGACACTTGATGGCTCGAGCAGTAGCGCTCGACCTGCTCGAGGTAGTGCGCCTGAGCCTCGGCGAAGCGCTGGAGGAGCTTCGCCGTCACGGTCACCTCGCGCTCGTCGCCCGTCTCGCAATCGTATACGAGCACGTCGCCGTGGAGCTTCGGGCGGGACTCGGCTGGGTCCACGACGTGGACGATGAAGGGGTCGAACTTATTGTAGCGAAGGACGTTGATCCCTCGTTCGAAGCCCCGAGGATCGTAGAGGTCGCTGACCAGCACGGCGAGGCCGCGGCGCTTGTGCTGGGCGACGAACGTCTTCATCGCGTCCTCGAGGTCGGTCTTTCCTCCGGCCTGGATGGATCGGAGAAAACGAAATGCCTTGAAGATGCGGGCTTTGCCTCGCGTTTCGGCCATCCGCTCGAGCACGCGGTCGCTCGTCGTGACGATGCTCACCCGGTCCAGATTCGCGAGGCCGACGTACGCGAGCGCCGCGCAGACCTTCTTTGCGTATCGGAGTTTGTCGCCTTGCCCGAACCCCATCGAGGAGCTCGTGTCCAGGATGAAGTAGATTGCGAGGTCTTCTTCTTCTTCGAAGAGACGCACCAGCAATCGATCGAACCGTTGATACGCGTTCCAGTCGAGATATCGAAAATCGTCCCCCGGCTGATACTCGCGGTGATCTGCGAACTCGACCCCGCTGCCGCTCTTCTTCGTCCGTCGCTCCGCGCGCAGCCTTCCGGCGAACACCCGCCGGCTGACGAGCGCCAGGTAGTCGAGCTTGCGCTGGAACTCTTCGTCGAAGAGATCCTCGTCGCGGGCGGCGACGGCGGCCTTGTCGCGCCGCCAAGGGAGAAGATCGATGAGCCCCATCTCGGATTAGTTCGCCGTGACTCGGGGAGACTTCTCCGATTTCGCTTCTGGGACGCTCTTGAGAATCGCGTCGATCACTTGGTCGGTCTTGACGCCCTCTGCTTCGCCCTCGAAGTTGAGCAGAATCCGGTGGCGCAGAGCCGGGTGCACGACGGCGCGAATGTCGTCGACGGAGGCGGCGAAGCGCCCATCGAAGAGCGCCCGGATTTTCGCGGCGAGGAGCAACGCCTGGGCCCCTCGCGGCGAGCTCCCGTAGCGGACGAAGCGCTTGGCGAGATCCGGCGCTTCCGCGCTCTCCGGGTGGGTCGCCTGCAGGACGCGCACGGCGTAGTCCTGCACGTGGCGCGCGACGGGCACCTGCCGCACGAGATGTTGCATCTCGACGATGGCGTCGCGGTCGAGCACGGCGTTGCGCTTCTCGATCTCGCCCCCGGTCGTCCGGTCGAGAATCTCGTGCAGCTCGTCCCGACCGGGGAATGGCACGTGCAGCTTGAAAAAGAAGCGGTCGAGCTGCGCCTCGGGGAGCGGGTACGTCCCCTCCATTTCCAGTGGGTTTTGCGTGGCCAAGACGACGAAGGGTTCGTCGAGCACGTGCGTGCGCTTACCGACGCTCACGCGGTGTTCCTGCATCGCTTCGAGGAGCGCGCTCTGAGTCTTGGGAGTCGCGCGGTTCACTTCGTCGGCGAGGACGATATTGGCGAAGATCGGCCCTTTGCGAAATTCGAAGGATTTACCTCCCCCCTGCGTCTCGTCGATCACCGTCGTGCCGAGGATGTCCGCCGGCATCAGATCGGGCGTGAATTGGATGCGCGAAAAGGTCAACGAGAGCGTCTCGGCCAACGTCCGCACGAGCATCGTCTTGCCGAGGCCGGGCACGCCCTCGAGCAGCGCGTGGCCCCCGGCGAGCATGCACGTGACGACGCCCTCGACGACTTCGCGGTTGCCCACGATGGACTTGGCGATCTCCGCGCGAAGATCGTCTACGCGTTTGCGGAAAAGCGTTACCTGGTCCCGAACGGATTCGCTGTCCATGGCTTGTCTCTTCCCTCACTGGCCTTCGCGGCCTTCGCGGGGGCGGATGAGTTGAAAGTACCGTTTCACGTACGACCGAAACCCGGCCGGGATCTCGTCCTTGGCAAGCGACTGCTCGGCGACTTGATGGTATTCGGTATACACGCGCTTGTAGCCGTGCGAGGCGAAGCCGCGTTCGGCGGCGCCGAGGATGACTTGGCTGCGCGATCCCCCCTGATCGGTGTTGGCCCCCTGCACCTGCGTGTCTTCGGTTCCCATCTTCGGATTGGTCGCGCCGCCCTGGAGTTTGGGATCGTGGCCTTCCCCCCACTTGCTGCCCGATCCACCGCCGTGCTCGCCTTCTCCCGTATGTCCGTCGGGCCCCGAGCTCCCCTCCCCTTTCGAGAGCATCAACATCTTCTCGCCGTTCGGCCCGAGCACCCAGGTTTCTCCGCCTTGCCCCGACCCCTGGGAGCCGCCCTGCCCGTCGCGCCCTTGCCGTCCCTGGCCACCCTGTCCCTCGGAGCCGCTCTGCTCGTCCTGGCTTTGGCCTTGACCCTGCCCGCCCTGCTGGTCGCCGCCCTGCCCCTGCGGCCCCCCCTGCCCCCTGGCCATACGGCCGAAGCGCTTGAGACGAGCGACCTGGCCCTTGCCGCCTGGCCCCTGCTGGCGGACGAGCTCACGTAGCTCCTGGAGCTTCTGACGCAGCTCTTCTTTCTGCTGCTGCGTCATTTCTTGCTGCTCCATCCGATTGATGTCCTCCGCGCCCTGGTCGAGATCTTGCGCGCTTAGGCCGAGGTCTTTCATCAAGTCCTCTGCGGCCTGCTCGAGCTCTCGATCGAGGCGATCGAGTTGGCGCCCGGCGTCTTTCCGGGCGTCGATGTCGCGGTCGAGCCGTTCGAGCTCGCGCTCCTTCTTCTCGAGGAGACTGCGCTCTTCGTCGGAGCCGCCGTCCGCCGTTTTCTCCTTCATCTTCAGGATCTCGTCGGCGAGCTCCTCGCGGCGCTGCTCCATCTCGGCGCGGCGCTTGTCCGCGTCCGCCGCGGCCTTCTTCAGCGCATCGCGCATCTGATCGAGCTTCGCCTTGTCGATCGGCCTTTCCTTGTCGGTGCGCAGTTTCTTCGCGAGCTCGTGCATCGCGTCGCGGGCTTGATCGAGCTTGTGGTCGGCCAGGGCCTCGCCCGCGGGCTTGGTCAGTGCCGCCTTCTTCATTTCGTCGGCTACGCGATCGAGCTGCTCTTCGAGCGCGCGTTTGTCGGCGCGGCTCCCGGCCAGAAGCTTGTCCTCGAGCGCCTCCATCCGGCGGAACGCCTCGGTTCGGTCGAGGCGCTTGTTTGCGATGTCGTCGACCAGCTTGTTGAACTCCTCGATCGCGGCCCGGGTATCCTCGCTCGGAACCGTCTGCTCGATTTGTTTGAGAAAGTCTTGGACGTCGTCCAAATCGTCCGCCGACATGTCGACCGGATCGATGGTCTTGGCGTGCGCGAGCGGGGAGGATCTGCGGACATGAAAGAGCGCCGTCCCCCCCAGGAGCAGGGCGAGCGCAGCGGCGGTCGCGAGCGGGCGAGGAAGGCCGACCGGGACGGCGCGCCGGAGATCGACGCGAGGCGCTGCCGCGATCGCGTCGTCGATCGCCGCGTTCATGAACGGCGTGCGAACGTCGGCCGAGCGCTCGCCGAAGTCGAGCGCGCTGGCGAACCGATCGTGAAAGTCGTGGAAGCGGTCGACCGCTCGAGCGCCCGCTCGGTCCGGAAGGCGCAGTGCCCACGCGACAGCGGCCGCCACGAAGATGCCGGCCCCGGCAGTCGCCAGGACGGCGAGAGCCTGCCTCGCGCCCAAAACGCCGACCTTCCGAAGACCCACGTCGACGACGGCGACGGCGAGCGCCGCGCAGAGTGCTTGGGATCCCACCGCGAGGGCGCGCTTCAGCCGGATGCGGCGCTCCGCTCGCTTCGCAAGCCGCCGAATCTGCCCGATGCCTTCCTCGTAGCGATTCATCCGGGGGGCGCGCCGCCGACCATCTTCATGACGCGATGGCTCCTTTCGGCTTGGGACGTACAGGGCGAGGCAAGTTTCTCAGGAAGACTAGCAAACCTGGGGCGCCCGACACGCTCCGGGGAAGAGACGCGCGCGCAGGCGCCTGCATTCCATTTTCATCGTGTCGACGGCTCCGCTCGCGCTACGGGACGGGCGCACCCGCGCCCACCAAACTCGAGCGAGCACCTCGACCGGACCGGACTCTCACGATCGACCGGCCTCCCGAACTCGCGCGAACTCGCCAGTCGGACAATGTCCTTCCGGAGCTCGCCCCCGCGCTAGCTGGACTCCGCCTGAGCCGATTTTCCTTGAGCCGATTTTGGTTGGCCGTCTCGAGGCACCTACACTCGCACCGCGCTTCGCCTGAACGCTGCCCGGTCCGCTGAACGGGCGCCTTGCTCTTCCAAAAGGGAGCCAGGAGCTCGGGCGCTTCGGACTCCACGTCGCCCTTACATTTCAGCCCGACCTCACCCAATTTCGAGCGAATCGCATTCCTAGTTTCGACTAGACCATTGTCGATCTCTATCGACTTTACGAATGCCCGGATCAATACGCACTTTCCACTTATTCTATTTTTCCGGTCGGCCTAACGTGGCCCCGCAGAAGCGACGCTGCCGTGGCTCCGTGCTTCGGGGTGCCGAATCGCACGCGCCGCGAAATGCGCCGAGGAACGCACCACATCGTGCGTCTCGGGAGGTTCGAGTCCGGCCGAGGCAGCCGCCAGTTTCAGTGGGGACGTCGGACTCCAGCCTGCCAATAAACACGGCGTCGGGAAACGACGATATCTCCCTTTGAGGCCCTTCCGCTCGACAAACAACGTGATAAAAGAGTGGCGCTACGCCGCTGCGCGCGGAGCTGCACCACCCGAAAGGCGAGAACAATTATGGCCACCAGAAGACAACGTCTTTCAAAGCTCCCGGTGTTGACGCTCATCGGCCCGCTGATGGCCTGTTCAGGCTCGAACACGTCCGAGGCCACGCCGGGAGGTGGTCCCGGGGAGAGCTCGTCCGGCTCGAACCCCGCCCAAACCACCGGGTCTTCGAGCTCCGGCGCCGCGTCGACGCCCTTGCCCACGCCCAGTTCAACGAGCAGCGCCGGGACGGCGCCGTCTTCGAGCGGCGGTTCGGGTGCACCCGCAGGAAACTCCTCGGGTACGCCGTCGGGATCGGGCGCCTCCGGAGAAGACTCCGGGGCGGGAGGAGCCGGCTCAGGAGCGGGATCGGGCAGCCCCGGTTCGGGTTCCGGGGGCGCCGGAAGCTCGTCCTCGGGAGCGGGATCGAGCGGTGCCAAAGCGGGCGCAGGCTCCGGGGGCAGCGCAGACGGTGGCGCGGCAGGAGCATCCTCGGGCGGGACCCCGATCGTGTCTGATTTCGATGGGGGTATTCCCTCGGGTTACCCGGCGCCGACGGCGGCGGAATATCAGAAGTGCACGACCGTTCCGGTAGGGGCCACCGCGTGCGCCGGTCAGGATACGACGGACGTCTGCATCGAATGCCTCTTTGGCGGGTCGACGTACAACAACGCGCAGACCCCCGACGCACTCGGGACGTCCGAGGCTGGCAACTACATCGTCACCGTTCAAGTGGGCGGCGCAGCGGCAGGTTCGACCTATATCAGCGCCGAGTCGGAGCGCGGCCTTTTGGCCCCCGTCACCACCGCGGCCGGACAGTCGAGCGAATACGCCTTCGTCGTCAACGTTCGGGAGATGGAAGGTCAGCCGAACCACGCGGGCGGACCGGGTGGATACCCCGGGCTCGACCTCTTCTTCTCCGGTCCGATGGCCACGCCTCCGCAGGTCTCCGCCATCGGATGGCAGCTTTTCACGGCGGCGACAAAGCCGATCATGGTCTACATGGCGAGCGACTCGACGGAGTGCGACCAAACCGGCGGAGCCTTCGGCGGCTGGGGTCAGATGCTTCCGGAGTTCTTCGTGCCGCCGATCGGGATTTCGAACTATGGCAACAGCGGAGCGAGTTCGTCTTCCTTCTACGGCGGATTCTGGCCCGACATCAAGTCGCGTTGGACCGCCGGCGACTACGCGATGATCCAGTTCGGCCACAACGACAAGGGCGTCCCCGACGCGACTGTCCAAGCGAACCTCGAGAAGTACATCACCGACGCCATCGCGGCGAACGTCACGCCAATCATCGTTTCGCCCCCGGCGCGCGTCCAGTTCGGCACCGGCACGACCGACGGCGATCAGTCGAGCTTGCACGAAGCCGCGGCAAAGGCCGCCGCCGCCGCGCACAACGTGGCGTTCATCCCGCTCACCACGTTGACGGTCGCTTGGTACAACACGCTGGGTTCGCAAGCCGCGGCACTGAAGTTCCACGCGAACGACAGCGACGCCACGCACACCAATCTCGTGGGCGCGGCGAAGATCGCGAGCATCGTGGCCGCCAACATCCAGAGCCAGAACCTTCCGCTGGCGAAATACCTCCGCCCGCAGCCGATGTGAGACCCGGATCCGCTCTTCGCTTGGGAGCGCGGGTATTCTCCTGATGACGAGAAGGCGCGTGCACCGGGACTTCCGGTGCACGCGAACGACGATTCGGCAATCGTAGTGCGGACCGCAGACTTCGCCGTCACGCCAGAATGCTTCGGGGACGCGTCACCTCGCTAGCTTCACGAGCAACGCAACCATGGCGCCCGCAACGACGAACACCGCTATCGCGACGGCCGGCGCTGACATCAGCGGCGCGCGCGAGCGCACGGGAGACTGCGGGGGCACAGTGCTGTAGAGGGGCTCGTGCTCTGCGTGCGGGAGATTGGCTAGCGCCGCGGCGTCGCTCGGGAACGCGTGGGCCTCGAAAGTTGGGCCGTCGGACGGGACGTCTTCGTCGAACGCCAAGGCCACTTCGTCGTAGCGGAGGGTCTGGTCCACCCGAGCCCCGAGAGGCGCCGCTGTTGGGAAGTGGTCCAGGCTCCGCCTGACCGCTCGCTCGAGTGTGGGCTTCCAGCGTTCGAGAAGCCCGGCAAGCTCGACGCGCCCCGCCTCGACGTCAACGTGCGTTCGCACGACGTCGCCGAACTCCGCCGCGGAAATCGTCCGACGGTCGGCCTCGGGCTCCAGGGCACACGCGATGGCATCGAGCAACGGGGCCGGAAGATCCGGCCGAATGACGTCGAGGGGCTTGATGCGCGGATTGCGCATTGCGCGAAGCAGCTCGAACTCGTCTTTCGTGTGCTTTGCGAACGGCACGCGCCCCGTGGAGAGGCGCCATGCGAGGAGGGCCGCCGCGTAGACGTCCGCCCGCTCGTCGACGGACTCGCCGCGCGCCTGCTCCGGAGACATGCATCCAAGCGTTCCCTTCACCGTCCCAACCCGTGTGGCCGGGGAGACCCCCAGCATTTTCGCAATGCCGAAGTCGGCGATCTTCACGCCTCCGTTCCAGTCGAGGAGCACGTTCGATGGCGACACGTCTCGATGCACGATCGGCGTCGCCTGGCCGTTCGAATCGCGAAAGCCGTGGGCGTACGCGAGAGCCGCGAGAACTCGTTCCACGATGTGCCAGCCTGCCACGTCGGGGAGGCGGACCTCGTGACTCTCGCAAAGCCGCATCACGCGCGCGAGGGCCACGCCTGGGACGTACTCGTACACGAGGGCGGCGAAACCCGGTTCCTCCAGAAACGCACGCACCTGCGCGATGCAGGGGTGCAGCAGTCGGGCGCAGACCGAGGCCTCGCGAGCAAACGAGTCTGCGGACGCGTCGTCTTCCCGCGCGTCGGCGATCGTCTTGATTGCTACGAGCTTTCCCCCGCGGCTCCGCGCGAGAAAAACGTCCCCGGCACCTCCCGTGCCCAAGCGCTGCAAGATCTCGAAGCCATCGAGGGCGCGCGGGGGCTGTTCACTGGGGAACATGGATTCTGGTCACGTGTTGCGACCAGCCAACCGCGTGACGCTATCACGGAGCGCATGGCCGCGCGACAGGGTAGGAGAGACCCTATAAGCTTGCCGTCCCCCCGCGAACGATGGCCAATGACCCCCCCGACGCCCTTGCCGCCTCTGCCCTCTCCGCCCACCATCCGCATTGCCATCGCGCGCGACCGCACGGCTGAGTCGGGAGCCGCGGGCGGGTTCTTGGACGTTCGCCGGCTCGACCTCGTCGCCCGCTACCCCGACGGCGTCGAAAGCGCGCCCTTTTCGTACGACATCGCGACGCGCGAAGCGCTGGACGCGGTCGTCATCGCGGCCCACTTCGTCGCCGGCGGCGTGCGTCACGTATTCCTACGCTCCGCGCTGCGGCCCCCCTGCGCGCTCCGTCCGATCGCGCCGGCACACGATGGGGCGCTCTGGGAGCTCCCCGCGGGGCTCGTCGAGCCCGACGAAGACCCCGCCGCGACGGCGGCACGCGAGCTCGCCGAAGAACTCGGCTTCACGGCGACCATCGCCGAGATGCAAGCATTGGGCGAGTGGACCTTTCCGGCTCCGGGCATCATCGGCGAAAGGCACGTTTTCTTCGCGGTGGAAGTAGACCCGGGGAAGCGCGCAACACCGACCGAGGACGGGTCTGCGCTCGAACGTGCGGGAGCTGTCGTCTCGCTGCCCGTACGCGACGCGATCGACCACTGCCGCACCGGAGCCATCCGCGACGCGAAGACCGAGCTCGGACTGCGGCGCCTTGCGGAGCAGCAACCGTGAGCAGCGCTCCGCACGTGTGCGTCGTCGTCAAGCGGTCGTCTTGGCGCAAGTGGGTGGAAGAAGAGAACGACGTCCGAGTCACCGCCCTCCTCGATGCGGGGGACGAAACGGTGCGCCGGATGGCCCCGGGGCACCGAGAGCACACCGAAACCGTCGAGGAGGTACGCCGGGCGCTTTCCGACCTCGGGATCGTCGCAACGTGGCACGACCGTGCCCCCGGCTTCCGCGTCGAGGGCCGGTGTGACCTCGTGGTCACCGTCGGTGGCGACGGGACGCTTCTGGCAGCATCCCACGGCATCGGATCGGGGATCCCGCTCCTCGGTGTGAACAGCGCGCCGAATCACTCGGTTGGGTTCTTCTGTGCCGCTCGCAAAGGCGCCGTGCGCGAGGCCCTCGCGGCGGCGCTCGAAGGGGCACTGCGCCGCACGGAGCTATCCCGAATGCGGGTCGAGACGGGAGGCAGGGTGTTGCATGACCGCGTCCTCAACGAGGCGCTCTTCTGTCACGCCTCTCCGGCCGCGACGTCGCGGTACATCCTGAGGCTCCTCGACCCCACGGTCGAGGGTGGCGTTTTGGAAGAAGAAGAGCAGAAGTCGAGCGGTCTTTGGATCGGGCCCGCCGCGGGATCCACCGCCGCGCAGCGCAGCGCAGGAGGCCGAGTCATGCCTCTCTCGTCTCGCAAACTCCAGTACGTCGTCCGCGAACCGTACCGGCCGGGGGTCGACGCGCTCCGCATGACCACGGGCACGGTCGACGAAGACCAGGTGCTCGCGATCCGGAGCCAGATGCGTCAGGGACGCGTGTTCATCGACGGCGATCGCATCATGCACGAGGTGGCGATCGGTGACGTCGTCACGATGCGTCGCTCGGAAGAGCCGCTGGTCGTGCTCGGGCTGGCGCGCGATGGCGCGGCGGCTCGGACCATCAGACAGGCATCCCGGCGACGCTAGGCGACCGAGAGGCGGAGCGCTGGCCGAAAGAGGAGTCATCGGCTATCCCGCCACCCGTCCAACCCGGAACATGAGAACCGATCCTCGTCCGTCGCGATTCATGCGTAGCACACTTCGCAGCCCCCTCGCCTCTCGGCGGGGGCCCACTCGTGGTCACTCGGAAACAAGGTTAACGTAGAGCGGCGCATGTCCATCATGGACCGAAGGCGGACACACACGATCCCCGACCGGAGTGCAGAGCGGTCGAGCCGGGCCGACCGACACGTGGGCGCCAGAACGACGGCCCTCTCCCACGCGCTCGCAGTGGACGCTCTCCACGCGAACGCCTCCGCGACATCGTGGGTCCGCAACTTCGCCTCCCAAGACTGGCTGATGGTGGGCTATCTCATCACGTTGCTCGTCGCCCTCATGCTCGGGCGCGGACCGAACCGCAGCGCTTGTCTCGTACGTGTCGCCGCTGACCTCGGGGGCTTCCTCTTCGTCATCGCCCTCGTGAGGGGACAGATCTTGCGCTGGGGAGGCACCGCCGCGTGCCTCGTGTACCGAACCGCCGTCATCGGGACCCTGCTCAGCTCGTTCTTCCAGCTTCGCGAGATCCTCCCGGCGGTCAGCCCCTGGACCGACGACGCGCGCATCTACGCGTTCGATCTGAACGTCTTCGGCTTCGAGCCGAGCGCCGTGCTCGACCGCTACGTCTCACCGCGCACGACCGAGTGGTTCGCCTTCTTCTACTTTCTCTATTTCCTGATTCTCTCCGTGCATGTGCTCCCGATGGTCTACTGGCAGCGAGACGCCCACTTGCTCGCGCGCTTTTCCACGGGCGTGCTCCTCATCTTTTGCACCGCGCACATCCTCTACATGATCGTCCCCGGCTTCGGCCCTTACTGGTATCTCGAGGGCACCTTCCAGCACGAGCTTCAAGGGGGCACCTTCTGGCGACTCGTCCGCGAAGCGGTCGAGGCCGGAGGGGCGCAAAAAGACATCTTTCCGAGCCTTCACACGGCGGTCCCGACGTTCTTCGCCATCTTCAGCTTCCGCCACCGAAAGCTCGTCCCGTTCAAATTCTGGTGGCCGGTCATTGCGTTCCTCGCCACCCAGATCATCATCGCAACGATGTTTCTGCGCTGGCACTATCTCATCGACGTCATCGCCGGGGTCGTGCTCGCTACAGCCAGCTCGCTCCTGGGCCAGCGCATCGCCGACTGGGAGCGCGCCAAGCGGGCGCGGCTCGGTCTCCAGGCGGTGTGGACGCCGCTCGTCTATCCGTGGAGCCGGGCCTCCGACGATTGAGGAATGCATGCTTGGATTCGAGATCATCGGCACGGGTCACTACGTGCCCGGGCGACCAGTGTCGAACGAAGACCTGTCGCGCGTGATGGATACGAGCGACGACTGGATTTTCAAGCGCTCCGGGATAAGGCAGCGCCATTACGCTCCGGAGGGCGTGGGACCTAGCGACCTCGCGGTCGAAGCGAGCCGGCGCGCGATCGAAGCCGCTAGGATCAGTCCTGGGGACATCGACTACGTCGTCTTCGCGACGATGACGGCCGATTACGTCTTTCCAGGCTCGGGCGCCCTGCTGGCGCACAAGCTCGGCCTCCGGGGGGTCCCCGCGCTCGACATTCGGCAGCAGTGCGCGGCGATGCTCTTCGGGATCCAGATCGTCGACGGTCTGATCAGGACGGGCGCCGCCCGGACCGTCCTCTTCGTCGGGGCGGAGGCGCACGCGGGCTTCATGCCCTGGGAAGATTGGGGGGCGCTCGACCCGGCGAACGGGCGCTCGGCGACTCCCGAACAGAAGCAGCGTGCCAGCAAGCACCGCGCACTGGCCGTCCTCTTCGGAGACGGTGCGGGTGCGCTCGTCTTCCGGGCGACCGATCGCGATGCGGGGCTGCGCGGAATGAAGCTCTACACGGACGGCGGGGCCGCAAAGCTACTGTACGTCGAGGGCGGCGGCTTCCGGACGCGGCCCTATTGGAGACACAACGACTACGACGAGCAAACGTACGTTCCGACCATGGACGGACGGGAGCTCTTCAAGTTCGCGGTCACCAAGCTGCCCGAAACGGCGCGAGCGCTCTGCGCGGACACCAAGACGCGGATCGACGACGTCGACTGGTTTCTCGCCCACCAGGCGAACGCCCGCATCAACGACTACGTCCGCCAGCAGCTCGGCGTCGAGGCGGCAAAGCTTCCCTCGAACATCGACCGCTTCGGCAACACGAGCGCGGGAACGCTGCCCATTCTCATCGACGAGCAAACGCGCGCGGGCAAATTGAAGCCCGGCGACCTGTGCATGCTTCTGGCGCTCGGAGCCGGTGTGCACTGGGGATGCGCACTCGTTCGATGGTAGCGCGAGGGGCCGGACAGCCGGGGCGCCGGCGCGCCGCCACGTGCTATCCTCGTGCTCATGCGTAAGCACGCACTGTCCGTCGCATTGGCCATTGCCACGATGACCGGACCGATCGCGGGTCTCGCGTTTCCGAGCGATGCAAGCGCTTCGGTCTCCATCGCGGTGACATGGGAAGGTCTGTTGCACGAGTCGGCCGCGGCGGCCGTGGCGACGCCGATTGAGTCGCGCGCGAGTTGGGAGAACGGGCGGATCTACACGTACACGCACGTGCGCGTGGATCGAGTCGTTGCCGGCGAGACCCCGTTGGGGAACGACCTCTGGATCCGGACGATGGGTGGAGTGGTGGGCAAGATTGGCCAGATCGTCGAAGGCGAGGCCGCGTTCGCGGACGGACTGCCGTCCCTGCTCTTTTTGCGATCGGGCCCTGCCGGGTCGTTCGAAGTGACCGCTCGCGCTCAAGGCCAGTTCCCGGTCGTCGCCGCAACGCCGAGCGCACCTGCTCGCGTCATTCGAAACCGGGCCGCGGGTGCGATCTTCACGCCGCCGCAAGTGGCTGCTTCGTCCAAGGCGACTCGGCTTGCCGCAGACGTGCTCCATGGCCGGTCCGTCGACGACGCGGTGAGCGAAATCACCGCCGACTGGACCCACATTCATGCCCGCCCGTAACGCCCGCCCGGTGCGCCCGTCGGTGTGAGCGGATGCGAAGAGAGCCGAGTTGACGGACTTGCTCGTCGTGGCCGGCGAGGCGTCCGGAGATCGCGCGGCCGCCGCCGTCCTCGCGCGGCTCGAAGGGGCGCGCGCCTTCGGCCTCGGAGGTGCCGCGCTCTCCGGGGTCGGAGTCGATTTGGTCGCCGACATCCGCGCTTCTACGGCGCTCGGCTTCGGCGAGGCGGCCGCGCGCGCGATCGACATCGTCCGTGCATGGCGAGCGGTCGTCACCGGAGTGCGCACACGACGGCCGCGCGCCGCGTTGCTCGTCAATTACACGGATTTCAACGCGCGGCTTGCGCCGCGGCTGCACGCGGCCGGCGTGCGCGTGCTCTGGTACGGCGCGCCACAGGTGTGGGCTTGGCGCGCGCATCGGATTGAACGGCTCAAGCCCCACATCGATAAAATGGCGCTCATGTTGCCGTTCGAAGAGACCATTTGGAGGTCCGCCGGGCTGGACGCTGAATACGTCGGCCATCCAGCGTTCGAGACGACCTTGCTCGACAGACAGACCGCCCGACGCGCCCTGGGGATGACACCCTTCGCTGCCGCCGTCGCGCTGCTGCCCGGAAGCCGGCCGCACGAAGCGCGCAGACTGCTGATCCCGATGCTGGACGCCTATGAGATCGTGCGGTCCGACCGCGCGAGCGTCGACGCGCAAGTGCTCGTGGCAGCGAGCCTGGATGCCCAGACGAGCGCCTGGGTGCGCGCGACAGCGTCGGCGAGACGCGTATCCACCTTCGATGTCGATCCGTACAACGGAGCAATAGGGGTGCTCCCGGCGTTCGACCTGGCGCTTTGCGCGTCGGGCACGGTGACGCTCGAAGCCGCCCTCGCTCGCGCCGTGCCGGTGATCACTTACCGAGTCGGGCTTGCGACCGAGCTGGCCGCGCGGGCTTTCGTGCACACCGCCAATGTGGCATTGCCGAATATCTTGCTCCAGAGGCGGGCCTTCACGGAGCTGCTCCAGCGGGATGCGCGAGCCGACCGAATCGCGGAGGCGATCTCCGATGCCCTCGATAGGCGGCCACAACTACTCGCGGATTGCGACGAAGTCGAGGCAGTCATGGGTAGCGCCCGGACTCCATCCCTTTCTGTCGCCCGAATGCTGGCCCCTTGGCTCGACCTACGGCTTCGTGCCGCCTGAAATGCCTGCGGCCGCCGCCCCTTCCATCCCTCGGCCACTTCCGCCTTCCAGACTTCCTTTTTTCGAGCTCGCGGTCCTCGCCACGGTTTCGGCGGTCTTGCTCGCGGTCCGTATCTTCGCGGCCTCCCGCGTCGGATTCGGGGACTCGGAAGCACTCTACGCGGCGTATGCGCTGCACCCCCAGCCGGCGTACCTCGATCATCCCGGGCTGATCGGAGCCGCGGCGCGAGCGATCGGTCGGGGGCTCGCTCCGGGACCCGAACGCGCGCACGTCTTCACTTCCGTGCTCTCGACGCTCGTCCCATGGGCGATGACGCTGGCATGCCGAAGGTGTGGCGCGACGTGGCGCCGATCGCTCGCATCCGGGCTCTTGTTCGCGCTCGCCCCGGAGATGGGGATCGGCCTCTATGCCATGACGCCCGACCTCTTGCTGGCACCGCTTTGGATCGCCGCGTTGGCCTTCGCCGCAACGGGGCTCTGCTCGATGCCCGGGAGCCCGCGCGCGGCGTGGTCGTTTGGAGCGGCCGGGCTGCTGGCAGGAGTCGCGGCGGCGACCAAAGTCAGCGGCGCTCTGCTCTGGGTCAGCCTGGCGGTCGTATATGCATCCCGCCCGCTGCGGCCGCACGGGCGCACCGTAGCCCCGTGGGCAGGGCTGGGAGCCGGCGCACTCGTGACACTGCCGATCCTCGGCTTCGAGGCGGGACGCGGTTGGCCGATGCTCCACCATCGCCTCGTGGACTCCCAGGTCGGGGCGGGGATTTCGCTTCGCAACCTCGCCGCGCTGATTGGCGGGCAGATCGCGTACCTGTCTCCCGTGACCGCGGTGCTCGTTTTCCTCGCCGGTCGCGCGCTTTGGCGAGGGCGCGGTGACGCCACCGGATCTCTCCTGTTCGTTTGCGCGGTCCTGCCCCTCTCGGTCCTCTTCCCTCTCTGCCTGTGGAGCCGCGTCGCCGAGCCGCACTGGCTCGCCCCCGGCCTTCTCGCGCTCGTCCCCGCTGCTGCGCGGTCCCCCTCCGCACCCACGCGGCGCCTCGTCACATGGGCGTGCACGCTCGGCGGAGCGATGGTCGCCGCGACGTACGCGTGGGTTCTGGTCCCATCCCTCCTGCGCTTTGCGCCCGCCTCGTACGATCCGCGGATCGATCTCGCGAACGAGCTCTCCGGATGGCCGGACGTGATCCGCGTCGTGCGCGAAGAACAGCGCGTGGCTGGGGCGATCCCGGGATACCGGCGCGGCGATGTCGCGGCGGTCGGACCGCACTGGGTCCTTTGCGCGCAGCTCGAAGCGGCGCTCGAGGGGGAGCTACCCGTGGGTTGCGACACGCCCATCCGCGACGACTTCGACGACTGGTGGCCGCGCGACCTCTGGAGTCATGCCGACGTCGTGCTGTGGGTGACCGACACCCGATTCCCCGCGGAGCCACGGCTCACGCGACACGCGACGTTGCGCAGTCGCGAGGTTCGCATCGAGCGTGGAGGGCGCGTCGTTCGTGTCTTCACGGTCCGCGTATTGGTTCGCGCAATCGGGGTTTGAGAGCGCCTCTGCCGGTGGCCTGACGGGAGTCACCGGCACGTACAGGCGGGCGCGGCGGGATCGCTGCAGGAACAGCCGTCCGAGCACGAACCGCCCCCGCACGACGTCGCCGGGCGGCCGGCAAGAACCCCGTTCGTCAGAACGCAGATCGGCCCCCCGCCGTCGTCCGCCACGCCGCAGCTCTCGCCGCTCTCGACGAGGCAAACCGCACCGGTGCCGCCGTCGGCCTGCAAACATGAGATCGTCGGGGCGCAGGCGCTTCCAGCCTGGCGGATCACCGCGCAGCTCCAGGAGCCCGCGACGCAGGTGCAATCGTAAAAGGTACGCGGCGTCAGTAGATTGGAAAGGACCGGGCAATTCGGATACGAGCAAAAGGGGCACGATGGCGCATCCGACGAGCAGGGGCCATTCGGCTTCGCCGACTCGGGATAACAAAGGTCACCGACCGTTCCGATCGCCGCGTCCGCATGAATCTGGCATTGCGAGTCGGGCTCGACGACAAGGGCCGTGCGGCTGCCGCAGCCGGCGGCTGCGATGGCCCACAAGGCCGAGGTGAAGCACCCGCGTATGCCCGCAGGCTCGTTGGGGACACGCATCCACGCGGGAGCCTATCAGTGGCCTCGTGCCGGAGGCGCCGGAAACGAAGCGCAACCGCCAGGCGCCGGCACCCCGAAGACGCAAATGGTGAGCATTCACCCGGCGAATCGACTAAAATTCCGCGCGATGCCCGCCCCAGGTGCGCGCGCCGTCCTCCAGCTCGCGCTCGCAGCGTTGCCCGCAAGCACGGCACGCTGCAGCAACGTGGCGGGGGCTCCCGACACGCTCGGAGGCACCGGGGCGTGCGTGGCAATGTCGGCCGGCGGCGGCGAGGCCGGAGCAGGAGACGAGGGCGGAAGCAGTTCGTGCGCCACGTCCGACTCCGACGGGATGAACGGCGGTTGCTACGCCTTCGATCTCACCGTCGACGACACTGGTTTTTCGCCGTTCATTCTCAAGTCCGAGAACCTTGCGCAGGTCACGATCACGCTCCGCAATGCGGGGACCAAGCCACACGACCTCGTCGTCGGATGTATCCCCGTGAGCTTCCCCGGATGCCCGCCGCAGCAGTGCTTTCCCTCCGCGGCCGACATCGCCATGCTGGCGCCCGGACAGAGCGCGACCACGACCTTCGTGACCCCGAACCTCGAAGGGATCTACACCTTCCGCTCGGATTTGCCCGGCGACTCCCAGCTCGACAGCGACGGAGGCGTCTCGGGCCTCTGGGGTCAGTTCGTAGTGCAGTGACGCGTTCCCGCCGCTTGTCGCTCGGGATCACGCTCGCCGCGATCACGGCCGCCGCGCCGGCTCGCGCGCAAGTCGTTGCCGCCGAACCCGGCTCGCCGATCGAAGCGACCTTTCCGGCGGGCGCCCCCGCGATCGAAGTGCAGGTCGCGACGCAAGTCGTCGTAGACGCAAAAGGCAACGTGGAGTCCGCGGTGGTGACCTCGCGAATGCCGCCGAGCGCCCCGCCGTCGTTCGACGAGGAGGCGCTCAAGGCCGTGCGAGAGGCGATCTTCGTGCCTTCGACCCGCGACGGACGGCCCATACGATCGCGGATCGAATACGTCGTCGTCTTTCGCCCCCCGCAGCAGCCGGCCGCTCCTCAGCCGGCACCGAGCCAGCCGCACGTGGGCCCCAGCGCCGCACCGGGCCCCATCTCCACGAGCGAGCAAGACGAGGATTACGCGCAGGTCGTTCAGGTCCGCGGCCGGGGGTGGTCGTCGCCGCGCGGTCTCGGCGACATCCGCGTCAAGCGCGAGCTCCTCGATGCATCGCCACGACAACAGACGAGCGAAATGCTTTCGGCGGCGCCCGGCTTTTTCGTGGACCACGAAGACGGCGAAGGCGTCGGCAACGACGTGTACCTACGCGGCTTCAGCCTCGATCACGGATCGGGCATCGAGATGCGACTCGGCTCGATCCCCATCAACATTCCGAATCACATCCAGGGGCAGGGCTACGCCGACGCCAACTTCATCATTCCCGAGGTCGTGCGGAGCATCCGCGTGCTCGAAGGTCCCTACGATCCGCGCCAGGGCGACGCCGCCATCGTCGGCAGCGCGCAGTTCGACCTCGCGGTGCCCGAGCGCGGGTACCAAGTGAGGTCGACGTTCGGCTCGTTCGGTCAGGTGCGCGTCGTCGGGATCGCCGCTCCGGCCCAGGCGGACGACGAAACATTCGCCGCCTTCTCGCTGCGCAGCACCAATGGGTTCGGCGAAAACCGCGCATCGCAGTCCGCGTCGGTCAACGCGCAATACGCGGTCGACCTCGGTCCACGCGACCGATTGAAAGTGGTCGCCACGGCGTATGGCGCGCGCGCGCTCCTGCCCGGCGTCGTACGACTGGACGACGTCGACGCGGGTCGCATCGGCTACTACGACTCGTACCCCTCCGGTCCGGGCTTCTTCGCCGGTGGTCAGTCGGTGCAATCCGCGCGGGTCATTCTCGGCGCCGACTTCGATCACGTAGCCCCGAGCGGGGCACGGTTCGAGTTCGCCCCCTGGTTCATGTGGACGGACTACCGAGGTCGACAGAACTACACCGGTGCGCTCGAGAGTTCGCAGATCGATCCAGCGCTTTCCGGCGAGGGTGACCTCTTCGAGCTGACCAATCGCGAATCGGCGTTCGGGTTGACCGCGCGCTTTCACACGAGTCCCTATCGCGTCGGGACCGAAGCCGAATGGGCGGCGGAGTCGGGCGTCTTTCTGCGCGTGGGTAATACGAGTCAGACCAAGAGCCTTCTCGACCCCAATACCCTGCAGATCTGGGATCGTCGAATCGACGCGGCCCTCGATACGCTGGATACGGGGGCTTATCTGGACCTCGACGTGCGCCTCTGCAAGAAGCTGCACCTCTCGGGAGGTCCCCGCGCCGACCTGCTCCTCGTGTCGGTCGACGATCATCTCTCGAATCTGGTGCCGGCTGGCTCCACCCCGCCGGTGCTCACGGGGGCGGCGGTCCGGGACCTCGAAGGCATATCGGTGGGCCCTCGGATCACCGCGTCGTACGACCTCTGGAGCGAGCTGACGCCGGTGATGTCGTACGGAGAGGGCTTTCGTTCTCTCGACGTGCAGAGTTTGCAGGAGGGGTCCGCGCCCTATTCGAAGATCCGGTCGGTCGAGGCGGGCTTTCGCGCTCAGACGCGCGGCGAACGGTTCACCAGCACCCTGGCGGCCTTCGAGACGTGGGTGGGCAACGAGCTGGTCTTCGAAGCCGCGTCCGGCGGGCTCGCGACCGAGAACGCGAGTGTCCGCCGGGGGATCGTCGGCTCCGTGATTGCACGCCCGTACGAATGGCTGCTCGTTTCCTCGGCGCTCTCGGTGACCGAAGCGACGTTCTCCACCCTCGTGGTGGGCACGGGCCACTACGTCCCCAATGTCCCGCCCATTCTCTTTCGGACCGATGCGACCGCGCGCGGTCGTATCGGAACCATCGCGGGCAGGCCGCTGACGGGCAGCTTGGGGGTCGGCTACACGTTCTTGTCGGGCCGCCACCTCACCGACTCGATCGTCGGACCCGCGAACAACGTGCTCAACGCGAAGGGAGCCATGCGCTACGAAAACGTCGAAGTCGGCGTCGACGCCTATAACCTATTGGCTCTCAAG
>JBAULD010001005.1:0-2547 GCA_049578005.1 Polyangiaceae bacterium | reverse complement strand
CTATCAACGCTCACGTAAAACTGACCCACTAGCGCTCACGTAAAGTTGACCCACCCCTTGATCAGCGGAGGGGGATCAGAGGACGGGCCCTGGCGAAGCGAAGCGGAGCCGGGGGCCGTCCTCTGAGGTAGTAAACTTCCGCGAATCGACAGGTTGGTCATCTGTAACGTGCTGGTTAGCTTCCGGTTCCCACTTAACCGGAGGCCCCATGCTAAATCTGGATCAGTTCATGAATATCCGTTTCCTCCATCGCCAGGGCCACTCTATCCGCGAGATCTCGCGTCTGAGCGGCCACTCGCGCAACACGGTTCGCCGGCTTTTGCGGCTGACCCACCCGCCGCGGCCATCGGTGCGCGAACGGGAGAGCAAGCTCGACCCGTTTAAACCCTATTTGCTGGAGCGCTGGCAGGCCTACGGCCTGACGGCGGTGCGGCTGTTGGACGAGATCCGGCTGCAGGGCTTCGTGGGCTCGGTGCAGACCGTGCGCCGGTTTATCACGCAGCTGCGGGCGGACCACCGGATCAACAAGAAGCTGACGGTGCGCTTCGAGACGCCGCCGGGCGAGCAGGCGCAGTGTGACTGGGCCGAGGTGGGCCGCTTCCCTGGGCCCGATGGTGCCGGGGTGAGGATTTACGCCTTCGTGATGGTCTTGAGCTACTCGCGCTTCCTCTACGTCGAGTTTACCCGCTCGATGCGATTGGAGACATTGATCCGGTGCCATCAGAACGCTTTTGCGTTTTTTGGCGGGTGGCCGAAACGGATCCTCTATGACAACATGCGGCAGGTGGTCGTGGGCGCGAACCGCACCAACGAGCGCTTCCTGGACTTTAGCCGCCATTATGGCTTCGAGGCGCGGCGACATCGGCCGTACCGGCCGCGGACCAAGGGGAAGGTGGAGCGCTCGGTGCAATACCTGCGGGAGAGCTTCCTCAAGGGGCGCACCTTTGCGGGGATCGAGGACCTGAACGGCCGGGTCCGCCACTGGCTGGGCGTCGTCGCGAATGTGCGGGTGCATGCGACGACGGGAGCGCGGCCGTGCGATCTCTTGGAGCAGGAGACGTTGACGCCCGCGGCTGGCCAGAACCCCTACCAGCTCGCCCACAGCGTCGAGCGAACGGTGAGCGCCGAAGCGCTCGTGCGCTACGAGAAGAGCGACTACTCGGTGCCGGCCCGCTGGCTCGGGACCCGGGTGAGCGTCGACGCCGGGGCAAACGCGATCACGATCCGGTGCCGGGATCTGATCATCGCCGAGCATCCCCGCGCCGCGTCGGCGGGCGAGCGCGTCGAGTCCCCTGCGCACGTGAAGGAGCGCTGGGAAAGGTCGGTCATGCCGCCCAAGCCGGAGCGGCTGCCCGGCTGCCACGTCACCTTTACCGACACGGTCGAGGTGCGCCCGCTCGAGGTTTACGCGGAGGTGGCCACATGAGTGCCAATTACGAGCAACTGGCGCTGGACGCCCTGGAAAAGATCGAGGCGACGACCGCCCTGGCGCAGCTCGATCAGATCGCCCAGCAGGCGGCCGCCGGCAACTGGTCCTACTCCCACTTCCTTGGCCGCCTCCTGGAGCCGGAACTGGCGGCCCGCCGCCAGCGGATCGTCGACACGACGCTGCGCTTCGCCGGGCTGCCCTGGACCAAGCGCCTGGCCGACTTTGACTTTAGCTTCCAGCCGTCCATCGACCGCACTCTCGTCGAGGAACTCGCCACGGGCCGCTTCCTCGCCGACGGGCGCAACGTCGTGTTCCTGGGGCCGCCCGGAGTCGGCAAGACTCACCTCGCGATCGCGCTGGGCATGGTCTGCGTCGAGGCGGGCCACCGCCTCCTCTTCCTCTCGGCCTTGGAACTGGCGCGGCGCATGAACACGGCCTTCGCCCAAAACCGGCTACCCCATTACTTAAAAACGCTGACGACCCCGCGGCTGCTCATCGTCGACGAGGTCGGCTACCTCGGCCTCGACGCCCACCAGGCCTCGATGCTCTTCCAGGTGATCTGCAGCCGCTATGAAAAGCAGGTCGCCACCATCGTCACATCCAACAAGGCCTTCGCCGATTGGGGTCACGTCTTTGCCGGGGACGCCGTCATGGCCAGCGCGGCCCTAGACCGCCTCCTGCACCGCGCCACCGTCATCAACATCAAGGGCGAATCCTACCGCCTCAGGGAAAAACGCCACACAGGCCTCTTCCCAGGCTCCGTCGCCCTTGAAGCAACGAAAGGATCTGCCACCTCAAAGAAAAAATAGCTCATCTCTATCCTAACAGGGGTGGGTCAATTTTAAATGAGCGAAAGTGGGTCCATTAACCGTGAGCGTTGACACCAGCCCGGTCCAACTCGTGTTCAGTCAGATAAACGAGGGCGAGTGCCTTGAGCATTTGGTACTCTTGTGTCTCACGCTGTTCGACAAAGCTGGAGTCCCCTACCTTGTCCGCAAGGACCGCCCGCACCGCACGAGGATCCTGGATCGCCCTTGTGAACCACGCAGGCACCTCCAGCGCTTCAAGCTTCACCTTGAGAGCATCAAGTTGAGCTATCGTCTCTGCGGTTGGCTTAT
>JBAULD010001004.1:0-1676 GCA_049578005.1 Polyangiaceae bacterium | reverse complement strand
TCCGCATACGTTCCAACGCCCTTCACGTGGGTCGAGTGAGCGAGAACACCCCTCGGGACGCCACTGAAGCGATCCATCTGTTTTACGAAATAGTCGCGCACGTGATAGCCAATCTGGCGAATGACCGCACCGTGGGTCGTCGACAACCGATCGATGTGCGGAGCGTAGACGATGAGCTCTCCCCCGTCGGCTATCACGGGCTCGAGCTTGTAGACGCACTTGGCGCCCACCCAGAACTCGTCGTACATCGGCGGGGCGCAGCTGAGGACGGACTGAAACGGGCGTTCTACCTGGACGACATTGACCTTTGCCGAGAGGTCTGATGCGGCACTCCACGCCTCCTCGGGTGTTCCGACGTAGAGACCGACAAGCGTACCGCCCTCCATCACGAGGCTCGCGCACTTGCGTTCGATGGGAACCATCGAAGCGGCCTTGTCGACGACCGCGCGAACGGGTGTGTGCTTGGTGCCTATGATGGCGGGGTTCGTGATGAGTGCTCCGAGCCAATGGAACATATCGGTAATCTCGCGGCCGGAGATTCCTGGGAACAGGTATTTGTTCCCTCCCGAGAATCCCACGACCTCATGGGGAAATGTCGGTCCGATGATGAGCAGCAAGTCGTAGTCGAATACGATCCGGTTGATCGTGACGTCTACGGGTTCGCGCATCCGTCCGCCGGAAATGCGTTCCACGTCCTCTTCACCGAGCGTCCCAATGGACGCGAGCTGAGATGGATTGTCCCAGTCGTGGTTGAAAAATCGCGTTGCACGATAGCGGTCTCGACGATCCCGCTCGGTGATGCCCAAGCGCTGGTTGACCGCAGCTTCGCTGAGGGGCGGGTGTGTTCCCAAGGCGATCAAGACGTCGAAAGCATCGACGACGGGGCTGAGCAGCTCGTGGATGACCCGAAACATCACGTCGATCGGCGCTGTCCGCGTGTTGTCGGGTACGACGGCCACGACGCGCTTCCCTCGGACATTCCACGAAGCAATTTCAGCAGCGCAAACATCGCGCACCTCGGCTTCGCTCAGCTCGACCCCAGGCCGTCCCGTTCCTCTCATGGTCACCTTCGCATGGTAGGCGCGACCGGCTCGTGCGGCCAATCAGCTGATGGCGATCAGTCGCCGGCGAAGTCGATGAGAGACTTGCTCGAGCAGGAGAACGGTCACGAAGATGACGACGAGGATCGTCGACAAGTGTCCGAAGTCGAACATGTCGTAGCGGCCTTTCAGCTCGATTCCGATACCGCCCGCGCCGACCACGCCGATCACCGTGGCCATCCGAACGTTCCGCTCGAGGATGTACTGCGTGTATGCGACGTATTGTGGAAGGACCTGGGGGAGCACGGCGTAGCGAAGGACCTTCAGACGATTCGCGCCAACCGCGAAGAGCGCTTCCTGCGGCATGAAGTCGGCGTTCTCCACGTCCTCGGCGAGAAATTTTCCGAAGAAGCCCGCCGAGTGAAAGCCGAGGGCGACTACCCCAGCCATCGGCCCGAAGCCGAACGAGAGGGTGAGAATGAGGGCCGAGACGAGCTCCGGCACGGCGCGACAGAAGCTACTCGCGGTGCGGGCCAGCCCGTAGAGCGCCACATTGGGCGAGTAGCCTCGAGCCCCGAAATACGCGAGCGGAAGGCCGATCGCAAGGCCGAACAGGGTTCCCCAAAGGGAGATTTC
>JBAULD010001003.1:0-15845 GCA_049578005.1 Polyangiaceae bacterium | reverse complement strand
GCCGGCCGCGGGCAGCTCGTCGAGGACGCGCCGAACGGCCGGGTAGAACACGGTCTCCTCGGCCGCGAGGTGCGCGATCAGCTCTTCCGCGAGACTCGAGACCAGCGACGAGCGCGCGCGGCGTCGGCCTTCGCGTGCGACTTCGTCGAACAGCCCTTCGATGACCCGATGTTGCTCGACGAGGGTGAGGGTGGCGTCCATCGCTCGTGATCGTCTCCTTTTCTCATATGAGAGTTTCGGTCCGGCAAAATCGACGTGCCGTCACGGCGCAATGAGCGTGATATCGACTCGCTTGCTACAGTTCGTGCCTCCCTGGCATTCCGCCGCTCCAGGTGGCAATTGCGCGATGACGCGTGTGGGCGCGACTCCGCGCGTTCCCAAGACTTCACGCACGACGTGTCGATGCACCTCGTCTCCGGAAACGCCAATTGCCTGCCGTTCCATGGTCCCCCCCTCCTTCATGCAGTCGCCGATCGACTCGAGGACGGCGAGCCAAATCATATCTGGGTCGAACTCACCCATATGCTGGCGGACCAGCCGCAAAGTGGGGCAACTCGCGACGACCTCTCGCGCGACGACCAGTTCGGCATCGTCGACGTCCGAATCGTCCTGTCGTAACTCTTCGCCCACCGGCCTCGACGTATCCCTCGCCGCTGAGTTCGGGGGAGTCGGCCCGTCCGACACGTGGGGGGTCGCCGGCGGCTTGGGTTGCATCGCGGCCGTGTTCGCCGGCGTCTTGGCCGGGACGCTTCCGCCACTGCACGCCGTGATCGCACTCAAGAAGGCGAACGGCAAAGCCATGCCGGCGACACCGCTGCGTTGAATCGACATGTTGCTCCTCCTCTCTCGCGCACCACACCCCGGCGCCATCACAGACGAGCCGGGCCGAGTGCAGCGAGCGTGCCGACGTGCCGATTGCACGCGATTTGCTTTTTCCAGTCGGTGCAATGCTCGACGAGGGGGAGCCAGGGGCTCAATATCGCCACACGGATCGCTATACGGGCGCCCGTCCGCGTCGTGGCAATTCGCCACTGTGTGGTGCAGCTCGCATCCGCTTCGTCGCCGTCTTGCGGTTCCTTGGCTTCGTCGCGGGCCGGCGATTCCTCGGGCTACTTGGGTGAGTCCTTTTCGGCTTTGAAGCGAGCGCGCAGCTTCGCCGCATAGCCGTCCTTGTTGTCCTGTTTCACCCGGCCGATCGCAAGCGCATCCGCCGGAACGTCCCTGGTGACCGTCGTTCCCGTGGCAACGTATGCGTTCGCGCCGATCGTCACAGGGGCTACGATCTGAGAGTCGCTCCCGATGAAGGCGCCCTCCTCGATGACGGTCGTGTGCTTCCGGAAGCCGTCGTAATTGCAGAAGATGGTCCCGGCGCCGACGTTCGCGCGCTCGCCGATGATGCTGTCGCCCAAGTACGCGAGGTGGTTGGCCTTCGCGCCGCGACGCATCTGCGTCTTCTTCGTCTCGACGAAGTTGCCCACGTGGGCATCCTCTCCGATGTCGCTCTCGGGACGCAGGTGCGCAAACGGGCCCACGAAGGCGCGCGCCCCGATCCGCGAGTCGGTGGCCACGGAATACGGCCTCACAACCGCGCCCGGACCTACTTCGACGTTGGTGAGCACGCAGCCAATGTCGATGACCGCCCCAGCTCCCACGCGCGTACGCCCGCGCAGCGCGGTGCCGGACTCCACCGTCGCGTCTGGGTCGAGCACCACGCCAGCGTCGATCTGCGCGCCCTCTCGCACGGTCGCCCCCGCCAGCCGCCAGCCGCGGACGATCCGTGCGCGCATGACGTGCTCGATGCGGGCAAGCTGCTCGCGATCGTTGACCCCCGCGAGCACGTCTTCGGGGCGCTGCACCGTCTCGATGCGCTCGCCCGTCTTGCTGACGAACGAGACCACGTCGGTCAGATAAAGCTCCCCCTGCGCGTTGTTCGGGGCGAGGCCCGCAAGCGCTCGTCGCAAAAGCTCCGCGCGGCCGGCGTAGACGCCGGCGTTGATCTCGCGGACCGCGCGCTCGTCGTCGCCGCGTAAATCACGCTCTTCGCGGATCTCGACCACCGTGCCAGCTCGGCGCAACACGCGCCCATAGCCGGTCGGGTCTTCGACGACGCACGTGGCGATCGACAGGGCAACAGGAGAAGGGCCGACGTCCAACGGCGCGAGAACGGACCGGACGTCGGAAGCCGTAATCAGGGGCACGTCCCCGTAGAGTACAAGCACGCGCGTCGTTTCAGCGCCGACCGCCGCGAGCCCGACGCTGGCCGCGTCCCCCGTCCCGCGCTGACGTTCCTGGACTGCGGTCCGAACCCGCCCCGCGGGAAACGCGCGGGCAAGATACTCTTCGACCAGCTTTCGGCCGTGACCGACCACCACGACAACATCGGCGCATCCGGCATCGAGGGCGGCCTGAACGCCGAAGTGCACGATAGGAAGGCCGCAGACAGGGTGCATTACCTTCGGGAGCACGCTCTTCATGCGTGTCCCCTGCCCTGCCGCAAGAACGATGGCGGTCGTCGTCTCCATGGGCGGGTCAGGGCGATAGATCGGGGAGGGGCGGAAGGGGCGTTGGCGCGTTCGGGCTCGGTCCGTTCGATGCGGTCACGCCGCTCGTGCTCGGCGTCGGGGCGAAGCTTGGCACGTAGACCACGACCGGCTCCCCCGGCTTGAGGGGGTCGGCCCGACCGCGGCGGTTGACGCGTTCCATCGTGCGCGCGCCGACGTCGTAGCGCCTTCCGATCGATTCGATCGTGTCCCCCGTTCTGGCGGCGACCGTCACGCGCTTGTGGCCTTTGGTCTGCTGGAGGCCAGCGAAGAACTCGTCGGAGCCGATCGCAACGACATGGACCTCTTCCTCTTTGAGGACGACGACGCGCGATAGATCGGCGTCAGGCGCCACGAAGGCTTGGAGGGTCATCCCTTCTTGGAGGCGGGCGCTGGCGTCGAGATCGTTCCAGCGGCACATGTCGTCTACCGGTACGTGCACTGCACTCGCCACTTCCTTCAGCGTGTCGCCGGCCAGCACGCGATAGAAGACGCGCTGCCGATTCGGGTAAACGAATTCGTCCGACGGAACGACGACGCTCTGCTTCGGCCTGGCTGGAGCGTCGCTCGGAGCCGCCTGTGAACCGTCTACTTTGGGTACGAGCAACACCGTGCCGCCCCGAACCGCCTCGCCGGGTGCGATCGTGTTCAGATCGACCAATCGCTGGGTCGTCGTCATGTGCGCCGCCGCCACTTGATCGAGACTCTCGCCGAAGCGCACGACATATCGCTCGAGCGGCGGCAAATCCTTGCGCGACCGGGCAATGACTTGCGCGAAGGCGGGGCCTTTCCCGCTCGGCACCCGCAACGGATAGCGGGAATCGCCCTCACCCGCGGGTGGGGTGCGCAGCGCCCGAAGCTCGGGGTTGAGCGCTTCGATTTCTTTGGACTCGCATCCGGCAGCCTGGGCCAGAGCCGCGAGGGACATCCCGGGCGGAGCGTCCACTTGGTCCGTCTCGACCGGCATGTCGGCGTTGAGGTCTCCGAAGCCGAACGCCGCAAGGTTGTGCGCGACGACGGATGCCGCGAGGATTTTCGGCACGTAGAGCGTCGTTTCCCAGGGCAGAGTTCCCTCGGTACGAGCGAGCGTCCAAAAGTCGTTGGTGTTGTAGCGGCGCACGACCGACGCGAGGCCCGCGTGACCCATGTTGTAGGCGGCGAGGGCGAGCTCCCAGCTCCCGAAGCGCCGGTGCAGGTCTCCGAGAAGATCGCCTGCCGCGGCGGTCGCGAGGTCCGGGCTGTAGCGCTGGTCGACCCAGCGGTCCGTCGCCAGACCGTAGATTCGGGCCGTTTCCGGCATGAACTGCCAGAGACCCGCCGCACCGGACGCAGAACGCGCGCTCGGGTCGAAGCCGCTCTCGATCATCGCGACCCAAACGAGATCCTCGGGAAGCGATTTTCGGCGAAGCACGCGGCGCATCGCTTCGCGAAAGCGCCCGGAATGTCGGAAAAGGTTCGCGAACATCGTGTGGCCGCGGGGATCCTCGCGGAAGAACCGGAGGTAACGCACGACCCGCTCGTCCCAGCGCACGGGCAAGTCAGGCATGTCGAGGTGCGCAAGCCAAGCCACGTCTGCGGGGCTCTCGTTTTGGGGGGACGCCGCCGGCCCGCTGGGCGGTACGCCGGTCGCGTGGACCTGAGGGCCGGCGTCCCGGGGCAGGACGAGAGGCACTTCCGTCGGCCACTGGCTTCCGGCTGCCGGGGCGGCCTGAGGAAAGAGCTCGCGCTCCGCCTCACGCAGGGCGACCAGCTCCGGGCTTTCCACGCCCAGGGAGAGCTCGTCCAGCGTAGTTCCTCCTGCGATCGCGCGACGCGCCCCAAGGTCGACGGAGTGCGAAGTCTTCGATCCGCCCCTGGGCCCGGGCTTGGAACCACTCGCCGTCTTGACCGGTTTGGCCGGGTGGGGCGGATCGGATGCGCGTGCGGCAGGTAGGTCGAGGAGCAGCGCGCAGCCGATTGAAACGGCTACCAGCCGCCGACGAAACATCGCGTTCACGCAAAAACGGTCGCACGTGGGCGATGTGTGGTCAAATTCAGGAGAGCTATCTCCCCCAGATTGTCTGCTCGGGGTCGCTGGCGTGAGCGGGCGCGGGCGGGGAGCTGTCGGGCCCGTCCGGATTTGGCAAGTCTTCCCCGAGCGGCGGCAGTTCCGCGTCGTCGAAGCCGACGGGCACCTTCCAGATTTCGGTCGTCGGTGGATAGTTGTCGCGCGACGTCTCGACCCGGCTCGGCCCGCCTCGCGAAACGAGAAGGCGCTTGCGGAGCAGCTTCATTCCGTCGATTCCTTTCTGTTTTCGCTTCGGTCGGGCGATCGTAGGGTCCGCGACGATCTTGCGCTCGAAGGGGGTTCTGGAGAGCACGGAGCGGAGGAGCGCGACACGGACCGGCTTGTCGGCCCCGAGGAGCTGCATCGTGACGTCGTTCGTTCCGACAGTCGTGTGCACGACGACCGGAAACGAATACGGATTGCGAAGCTTTAGATCGACCACCGGGTAGACGACGGTCGCGTCGAGGCCCACCGGTAGATAGGCGCTCGGTCGGGAATGGGGCAGCCGCTGAACGATGTCCAGCCCTCCGAAGAAGGCGATCGCGTGCAACGTCGAAGCGACCTGACACGTCCCGCCCCCGGTACCCTCGACCATCTCGCCCTTGAAGATTTCGAATGCCTTCTGGAACCCGTTGTCGCCGCTGCGTGCGCCGACCACGTCGTTGAAGCTGACGAGCTCCCCGGGCTCGATGACCAGCCCGTCGAGGTGCGCGGCCGCGACTTCGATGTTCTGGGCGCGCTGCGCCTGGTCGCCCCGACGCGAGAAGTACGTGGCAAACGATGCGAGCAAGTGCGACACGTCGATCGTCGCGAGCGAGGCGGTCGTCACTTGCGGCGGAACGACCGCGAAAGGGAGCTCGATCTCGACGGCGTTCGGATCGGCAGCGGCGTGGGCTATGGCGGCGATCGCTCCGTCGACGTCGAGAGCACGGCCGTCTCGCTCCGGAACGCTCGAGTGTCGCTCCACGTCCAGCCGCGCAGCGACGGGCGCAACGTCGAGATCTTCTTTGAGAGGCAGCAAGCGCTCGACCGCCACGCGCAGGTCGACGCTCGATTGGAGCGGGACGTCGAGAGCGCCGACCCGGGCGCGATCCGCGAGGTGGGCCCGAGTGGCCATGTCCCCTGAACGGCCGAGACCCCAGGCGCACGCAAGGACAGAGTCGATGTCGACGGAGACGCCCAACGTGCCGAGCGTCGAGTCCGCGGCCACACGCGCGCTCGCGCCGTCGCGCACGATGAGCCGCACGGGCCTATCTTGCAGCGCTCGAGCGCGGGCTTCGAGCTGAGTTCGCACGGGCGTCCCTCGGACCAGAGCCACGCCGCCGACGCGGAGCCCCGGCAGCACGGCTTCAGAATCGGCGAAGAGAAGCGGCCACCATCGCAAGCACGCTCCTCGAACCCAAAGGCCCACGCCGAGAGCAAAGAGCGCGATGATGAACAGTCGCCAAACGGTGCGGCTCAAGGCGTGTCTCCGTACGCGAAAAACGCGCTCGGGGGGGGCCGCGGCCCATATGCCCCGGACACGTCCCACGCTAGCATCAACCTTGAGCGCGAAGCAGCCTGCTTTCGGGCAGTGAGTGGCCGGGGCCGCCCGCTCGACCAAACGGAATGAAGGCTTGCGTCCAGTGCCACCTGCGTTATCCGGCGGACGCGGCTTACTGCTTCGTCGACGGGGCCGAGCTCGAGGCCATCCGCGATCCGCTCATCGGCTCGACCATCGCAGGGCGTTACCTCGTCGAAGAGAGGATTGGCGAAGGAGGCATGGCGACGGTCTATCGCGCGCGCCACAAGCTCGTCGACCGGCCGTGCGCCATCAAGGTCATGAACCCTGCACTCGCCGCCGACGCGACGGTGCGGGAGCGTTTTCGTCGCGAGGCGAAAAGTACACAGACGCTCGCGCACCCGAACGTGATCGAGATCTTCGACCACGGCGAGACCGTCGACGGTACCCCGTACATGGTCATGGAGCTACTGGAGGGCCAAACGCTGGCCCAGCTTCTGGCCGAGGGCTCGCTGCCGCTTTCCCGCTCGCTCTCGATCATGATCCAACTTGCGCGCGGGATTGCGCGCGCCCACGACCTCGGTGTCGTTCATCGGGATCTCAAACCGGAGAACATGTTCGTCTGCCGCCGAGCCGACGGGAGCGACGTCCTCAAGATACTCGACTTCGGAATCGCGCGGTCGCGCGACGACCCCCGTTTGACCAGCGCGGGAGAGCTATTCGGCACACCGCAGTACATCGCGCCCGAACGCGTGAGCGCGGGAGAGGCCGGGCCGAGCGTCGATCTCTACGCGGTGGGCGTCATCCTCTACGAAATCGCCACGGGCAAGCTTCCGTTCGAGGCGAGCGACCCCGCGACGCTTCTCGTGAAGCACATCAACGAGCGACCCGCCGCTCCACGCCTGATTGAGCCGAGCATCCCCGCGAAGCTCGAGGCGCTCATCCTTCAACTGCTCGAGAAGGATCCGCGCGCCCGCCCCGTGGATGCCCATCGGGTCGAGCAGGACCTTCTCGCCATGGCCGCAAACGTCGGTGCACCGGTGCCGCCTGACCCGGAGAAGGACCCCGCGAGCGCCCAGCCGGTGGTCCTGCCACCTCTCGCACCCGGCCGACAGCTGCCGCCCGAATGGGGCGCGCGCCTGGCTCTGTTCCGGCAAATGCTCGCGAGCTCGCAGGGAGCGAAGCCGGCGAGGGCGCTGGTCGAGATGCAGGAGCTTTTGGCCGCGCTGGCCGACGCACGCGCAGCGAGAGAAGTGGCGCAGCGGAGACTGGAAGCGATCGACGCCGGGGGTCGGGAGGGTCGACAGCGGTTCGGATTCGCGGTCGACGCACTCGGGCTGGACGTGTCGAGGGCGCGCGACGAGCTTCGCGCCGCACACATCGACTTCGATCGGCTCGCGAACCACGCGAAGCGGGCCGCGGCGGCCTATGCGGCCGCGCTGCGCGATGTGGTGACCTGGGAGGGACGCGCTGGGTTCGAGGAGCCGTACGCACAGCTCGCCGATGGCTATCGGCAATGCGCCCGGGCGGTCGACGCGTGGATTGCCGCCCGACGGATCGAGTCGTCCGCGCACGCGACGCTGGAAGAAAGAGGGCGCTCGATCGCGGACCTCGACTACCAGCTCGCCGAGCTCCGCGGCGCGCTGGCGAGCCATGAGCAGGCCGTCGACCGCGAGCGCGAGACGGCGCATCGGAGTCTGATGGACCGCAACGCTCAGGCCGAGCGCGTGGAGGCGCGGCTTCTCGAACTGGCGACGCTCTTCTGCAAGCCGCTGCGCGGCCGGCCCGAGCTGGAACCACTCTTTCGCCGACTCGAGGCCGAAGCTTTCTCGTAACAGATTCTTCCAAGAAGACGCCGTTCGGCCGATGCCTTACCCCTGCGAAGCGACTCGGGGAGGAGCCGGGTTGCAGCCGAACCATCCCCAGGCTGAGAGCCCTGCTATACGTCGTCCCGACCCACCCCCCTGGACCATCCCATGAACGGCACGGCATTCAACGTGGACACGAACCAGGTGCTCGTGATGGTGCTCGCCGGCGGCGAGGGCAAGCGGCTATTCCCGCTCACCCTGGACCGAGCCAAGCCGGCCGTACCCTTCGGCGGACGCTACCGCATCATCGACATCGTCCTTTCGAACTTCGTCAACTCGGGGCTGTCGCGCATCAAGGTACTCACGCAGTACAAGAGCGCTTCGCTCGAAGAGCACATCGCGCGAAACTGGCGGCTCGCCCCTATACTCGACCAGTTCATCGAGGCGATCCCCGCGCAGCAGCGCACCGGCAAAACCTGGTACCGCGGGTCGGCCGATGCTGTCTGGCAGTGCCAGCACGTCATCAACGACGAGCGGCCCGAGCTCATTTGTATTTTCGGCGCGGATCACGTCTACAAAATGGACGTCCGGCAAATGCTCGCGTTCCACGAGAGCTCGCGAGCCGACGCGACCGTGGCCGCCATCCCGGTGCCGCGCGAGACGGCGAAGGAATACGGCATCATCGAGATTGGCCGGGGTGGCCGGATTTTGGCATTCCACGAGAAGGTGGACAACCCCCCGACCGTGCCCGGCGACGAGCGGATGTGCTTGGCCTCGATGGGCAATTATGTCTTCCGGCCCGACGTGCTCTTGCGCGAGCTCGGCGAAGACGAAAACATCGAAGAGAGCCGCCACGACTTCGGGCATGACATTTTGCCTCGCCTGGTCAAAAAGGGGGCCGACGTCTTCGCCTACGACTTCGCGACGAATGCCGTGCCGGGAGAGGAAGGCCGCAACCGCGGCTACTGGCGCGACATCGGGTCGATCGACGCATACCTCGAGGCGCAGATGGATCTCATCGCCATCAACCCCCAGTTCAATCTCTATAACTTCCGCTGGCCCATTCGTACGGGGGCGACCCACGATCCCCCGGCGAAGTTCGTCTTTCGCGACGAAGCCCAGGCGCGCGTCGGCATCGCGACCGACTCGATGGTGAGCCACGGCTGCATCATCTCGGGAGGGCGCATTCACAGGAGCGTGCTGGGGGTCGGCTGCCGCGTGAACTCCTTCAGCGAAGTCGAGGAGAGCGTGCTCTTCGAGCGCGTGCGCGTGGGGCGACACGCCAAGATTCGGCGCGCGATCATCGACAAGGACGTCGAGATTCCGTCAGGGACGATCATTGGCTTCGACCGCGACGCGGACCGCGCACGCTTCTTCGTGACCGAGTCGGGGACGGTCGTCATCCCCAAACGCGCCAAACTCGACGGCTCGTAGGCCGCGCATCATGGCCCTCACGGCGATCATCGGCGACGTACACGGGTGCACGTCCGAGCTCGAGGAGCTCCTCGAGCAGATTCGCTTTTCGGAGGGGAGCGACCAGCTGATCTTCGTCGGAGACCTCGTCACGCGCGGACCGGACTCACGCGGTGCGCTTGCGCTCGTTCGGCGCTTGGGCGGACGGGCGGTGCGGGGCAATCACGAAGAGAAGCTTCTGTCCGCGCGCCACCGGCCCAAATCCCTCGGCGCTGACCACGAACGCCTGGCGCGGGCCCTTTCCGAGGACGAGTGGCGGATGCTCGAAGCGATGCCGCTCTGGCTGGATCTCCCCGAACACGGGATCCGAGTCGTTCACGCCGGCGTCGTGCCCGGGGCCACGCCCAAGCGCACGCCCGCAGAAGCGCTCTTGAAAATACGTACCGTGGACTCGCGGAACCGCTGGAGCGACGAGCCGGACGCCGGGCCGCTCTGGGGATCGCGCTACGACGGCCCGCCGCACGTCGTCTTCGGACACAACGCCGGGGCTGAGCCGCAGTTTCACCCGTGGGCGACGGGAATCGACACGGGGTGCGTGTACGGAGGGCGGCTGACTGCCGTGGTGCTCGCGAAAGGCGAGCCGATGCCGCACGGGCGGGCCGCACAAACCGTGCTTCGAAGCGTCCGAGCCCGGCGACGATACAGTCAAGGACGAGCGAGCGCGCCGCTGCCATGACCGACGAGTCCCCCGCGAAGCCGATCGCCGACGACAGCGAGGCGAAGAGCTCCGGCGCGCCGAGCACCGCCCGATATCCGTACGTCGCGATCGACGTCGACGAAGAAGAAGCCGACGACGCCGGGGCGCAGCTCTTCGAGCTCGGGGCCGGCGGGGTCGAGTCACGCGATCAAACGACTCTAGCGCGCGGTTCGGTCGGCAAAGTCACGCTCATCGCGAGCTTCGAGCGCGAAGAAGATGCGCGCGTGGCGGCGGGAGAGCTGCCGGCCGAGTGGTTGCCGCGAGTGGAAGCCGTCGTCGGAGATGCCTGGCGCGACGAATGGAAGAAATACTTCGAGCCCTTCCGCATCGCCCGCGGAGTTGTCGTCTGTCCTCCATGGCGAACGTACGCGCCAGAAGCCGGAGAGGCCGTCGTCGTCCTGGAGCCGGGGCGCGCCTTCGGAACCGGACTGCACGAGACGACGAGCCTGGTCGCCGAAGTGCTCGGGGAGAACAGCGCACGTTTCCGAGGATTGCCGGTGCTGGACGTCGGGTGTGGCAGCGGAGTCCTCTCGCTCGTGGCTCTGGCGCTCGGGGCCGCCCGCGCACGGGCTGTCGACGTGGATCCCGACGCGGTGCTCGTCACGCGCGAGAACGCCTTGCGCAATCGAATGGACGGGCGAGTCGATGCCGACGGATGCCCCGTTGCAGACATCGAGGGACGTTACCAGGCGGTCATCGCCAACATCGAGGCGGGGGTCTTGGTCGAGATCGCACCTTCGCTCGTGAAATGCGTGGCTCCCGGCGGACTCCTCGTCCTGTCCGGAATTCTCGCGCGCGACGTGGCGCCCGCCCAGCTGGAGAACGTCCGCGCGGCGTACTCCGCGCTCCTCGAGGAGAGCGTCGTTCGTAAGGGCGAATGGATCGCGGTCGTGATGCGCGGGTGATGGTCCGCGCTCCCGTCCCGGACCTCGCCTCCGGCGAGCGGCGACTCGAAGGCGCGGTCGCCCACTATCTGGCGCGTGTCCTTCGATTGCGCGCGGGCGACACCTTCGTCGGCTTCGACCCGGTTCGCTCGTGCGAAGCAAGCGCGGTCGTCGTGAAGAACGACCCGGACGCGATCACGGTGCGTTTCGGAGACGTGCGCGATGCGGTCATCCGTGCGCCTCGCACCGTCACATGGATCCAAGGACTCGCCAAAGGGGACAAATGCGACGCCGTCGTGCGGGATGCGACGGAGCTCGGGGCGACGCGAATCGTCGTCGTGCAGACCGAGCGAAGCGTCGTACGACTCGACGCCGCGAGAGCCTCGGATCGGCGGGCTCGGTGGACTCGTATCGCGCAAGAGGCGGCGCGCCAGTGCGGGAGAAGCGACGCTCCGGCCATCGAACCGGTTGCCGCGTGGACCGAGGCCCTGGCGCGCGTCGAACCGGCCGCGGCGGCGCGCTTTTGCCTCTGGGAACGTGCGGTCGCGCCCCTCGGACCAGCCTTGGTGGACGCGCTCGCGCGTGGTGGGCCTCTCGCGTTTGCGTGCGGGCCGGAGGGCGGACTCGAAGCCGGTGAAGTGGAGCGCGCCGCAGCAGCCGGATGGACGATAGCCTCGCTGGGGCGGCTGACGCTGCGGACGGAAACGGTCGCGGCAGCCGTGCTCGGAGCCGTCGTCGTCCTGGCGGGCGCGATCGAGTCGTGAATCCATTCGCATGGCGGGGGGCGGACCCGTGAGTCCAGCCGACCGGGCTTCCCGTCCGACAATGAAGCCACCCGGCAGGCTATCGTGGACACGCCCATGGTCGAACGCATCGCTCTTCATCAGACGCGACTGCACACTCCGGGGCTCGGCCTCGACCCCAAAGGCGTAGCGCTCGGCGCAAAGGGGCTCATCTTGCTCCCGTCCATCGACCGGCTCGTCATGTTGCTGACCGCGTATACGCGCGAACACTCCCTCGAACACATCGTCCCGACCCTGGCGATGAACCTTCTCAAGTCGAAGCTCGGCACGCGCGAGATCGCGTTCGAGTTCGCGGCCGAGTCGAGCGATCGCATGGATCGGATGGCCGATATCGCGCGCCTCGTCGGCGGCATCGCGTTCACCGGAACGTCGCGCCACTTCGTGCAATACCGCGACTCGACGGCACCCTTCGGCTACGACGCCCCGCAATTGGTCTCCACGGAGGCGCCCTACGCGCTCTACCACGACCGTTTCTCGCAGACCTACGACCTCGAGCGCCGCATCGACCTCCGCACGCTCTTGCTTCGCCTCATGCCACGCGTCGACCCCTCGACGAAGCTCGAACCCGGAGTGCGCTTCCTCGTGACCGAACAGGGCCTCGGTCCCGCCGCGGTGCAGTACTTGATGCGCTCCCGCGTCGAAGGGGACGTTTGCGTGGCCGAGTGGCCCCCAGAGAGCGCGCTCGACGACTCGCCCGTCCGTCGCTGGGTCATGCGCATTCCTCAATTGCCCGAACGCATGCGGCAGCTGGTGCACACCACTCCGGGAATCACCTGCTTCGTCCCGGCGGGACCCGGCGTCGTCGTGGAGTCGGGATACCGGCACCCGGTCGAGCTCCGGGCGTGCCCGGTCTTCGACACCGCAGCCCTGGTGCTCCTGCGTGGCCGCGGCGGCGACCCGTGGGTGATCGACCGGATGGCGCCGATGGCTCCCCTCTCGACCTTCGCGCCCGTCGAAGTGCGCACCAAGGGCGGCGACGCGGCCGACGCGGTGCGGACCACACCGGCCGCGATCACGCGGATCCCCCTGCGCGTCGTTCCGTCGAGCGCACGCTGGCGTGACGCGACGGCAACTTGGATACCACCCGAAGAGCTACCGCTGTTTCGCCGTCTGGCGTACGCACTTCCCCGCGCAGTCGTGGCCAAAGCACGGGTCGCGGTGACCACGCGCGGAGCGTTCGTGCGCTTGGAGGCGGGCATCGAATCGATGCCGCTGGGCGTGTTCTTCGTCGAGGTCCATCCGAACCTCTACCTAGCCGCGGGGTACCAAGTGACCCCGGCGCTCGCGCCCGACGTGGTCGCGCGAGCATTCGGCGCCGCGCCGTCGCAAGTCCTCTTCGTCGGCACCGATGGGAAGGCGTGGGCGGTGGAGGAAAACACGTTCGCGACGCTCGAGTCCGTCCTTCTCGAGGCCCCGCCGTGGGAGCCTTTGGCTGCGCAGAGGCTCGAGCAATCGCTCTCCGAAGCGCTCATCGAACTCAAAGTGGTCCCGGTCGGGCCGGTGCCCAAACTCACGGACAAATCAGCCACGAAAGCGGGCGGGTGAGGGTTGACGACGGACCTCGACGCAGTCGCCCTGAGCCTCTTCGAGGGCGTGATGGCTCCTCTGGTGCTCGGCGGAAGCCTGCGCCCGGGCCGCGCCGTCGGCGCAGGCACGGCACGGGCGCTCCGAGCGTTCGCGTCGATGCCGCTCGCCGATCCCGACACGATTGCACGCGTCCAGCGCGGCCGCGTGCGGCGCGCGCGGCTTCTCGTGCCGATCGACGAACTGGGGCCGCCGAGCCCCGCGGAGTGGGCCCTCGCCGGAGCGCTCAACGACCTCCTCCAATCCATGAACCCGCGATTGGACGCGCCGTTTCGACGAGCTGCCGCAGGCCGGCTGGTCGCGCTCGCCGCACGAACCGTCGATTCCATCGACGCCCCGCGGAGCGTCGGCGAGTCGGTGTCCCGACACGCGTGGTTCGCGCGCGTGCTCGATGTGACCCGCACGGACACCTCGGTCTCGTGGTGGAGCGAGCGGCGTGTCTTTCTCGGCGTCGATCCTCCGCCGCGCCTTCAAGCGTGGCCCGGACTGCGACGCGTGCGCGTGACGCAGTCCTCGCGCCGGCTGCTCGAGCTTGCTCCGCTGGCGATCGACCGCGAATTGGCCGTCGACGTGCTAGCCCGGTTCCTAGCGCGTACCCCGCTGACGGACCTCGCGACGTGCACGCGGCTCGAGCCGGCATTCACCTGGACGAGCGCGACGCTGGCGCTCGTTGCCACGCGGGCCGGAAGAACCCTCGCGATGCGCGCGCTGACACGCCTTCCGGGCGCCGGTGTGGACGCGGCGTTGGGTCGAGCCACGCGCGACGCCCTGGTAAGGAACCCGCACGCCGCGTCGCCGGCGCTGGAGCTCTTGGCGGAGCGGGCGCTTGCCGAGGCATTGGGTCACGCCGGAACGTCCGCCGGGACCGCGCTCACGGAGGACGCGATGTTCGCGCGTGGACTGGGGAACGCCGCAGCCCTGCGAACCCTGCAAGCGCCCGAATCGGGGTGGTCGGAGGACGAGCGGACGAAGTTATGCGGTGTTCTATCCCCGTCGCCGCTCTGAAAGACGCCGCTACGGAGCATAGAAGCCTGGCTTCTACGGGAGCTTTTTCGCGAAGGCTGCCGGCTCGGGGGAAGGCTCCAGCTGCTCGAGCTTGCTATACGCGATGACCCCGCCCGTCGGCTCGCTGACCATGTCCGAGACGACGACTTTCGCTACGTTGTACGCGCCCGTCACTTTCACTTTTTCGCCCACCGCCGGCAGCGGGAACGGCACCATCACGTTGAGCATGTCGTCGGACACGCCGCCGTCCTTCGGCTGCTCGCCAGGCTTGACCTTCTTGTAGACGGTCATCGCGTCGTAAATCACGGCGAAGTTCCTCGCCCAGCCGACGACGCGGATTTTTGGGCCTTTCATGTCGCCCTTGTTGTCCGCGATCCAAAAGCTCGGCACTTCGGGTGCGCAGTTGTCCGGGTCCTTCTTGCCCGTTTTGTGGACCGCACAGTCGGGGGCCCGGGGAATGTTCGAGTCGACTACGTAGCCGACGACGGTGATCGGCTGAGCGGTCACGTCCTTGCTATGAATCAGGCTCCGGAGCTGATGGATAGCTCCGTAAACAGTGTAACCATCGCCCGACTTGACGGGCGTATTGGGGGGCGCCAGCGGCGCCGGAAGACTGGCGTGCTTGCCGGACCACGCCGGCTGGGGCTTGTAAGGGTTGTCGTCGCCTCCACACGCGGCCGCCGAAAAAAGCGCGGCGAGGCCGATTGTTTGCAGCACAGTCCTGGCGAAACCTTGCATGGTGTCGTCGTCTCCTCCCGGTCGGGAACAACGCGGCGCTCGCACGAGTAACACGCTCGAAACGAGCGAGACAAGGAGCTTTTCTCCGCGTTCGCGGACGAGCTTCATGCCGACAGCGGACTTTTCCGCCTGCCACCCGCACCGCGTGGGGAGGTGGCCTGGCCGGGCAGACGCAACGCGTCGACGTCCGCCGCCCGCACGACGTCGCCCGAGCATCGGACGACGAGGCGCTGCACGATGACCCCGAGCTCCGCGTCTTCGCCCGGGAAAAGATGCTCCACGAGGCGCGCGTAGGCGGCGTGCTCGATCCCGACGGGCCGCCCGAGAACGCGCAAACCCTCCCGCGCGAGACGGTCCGTGAGGATCGCGCGGAGGTCCTCGACCCGGTCACGAAGACGCGGCAGGACGACCGGCGATGCGCACGCATCGGCCAGACGAAGGGCGAGAGATGCGTCGAGGCGCCCCTCGCCCACCAGGTGCTCGGGACCGACCACCGCCGTCAATGCGAGCTGAACCTCGAGCGGTTGCGGCCGCTCCCAGGGAGCACGTTTTTCGGCGAGAGCGCGAGCGACGAGCTGCTGGACGTCGATGGGAAGCGCGGCGCCGTCGAGAAGAACGAGCAGCCCTCGATCGGCGAGCGCGAGCGGCGATAGGCGGGGATCCCCCCATCGCGCGAGGTCGTGCTCTCGAGCGCTCGTCGCGTCCACGAGGACGAGCGGCCCGCTTCGCCTCGCGCCGGCCAGGTGCGCGCGAGCAAGATAAGGC
>JBAULD010001002.1:0-11047 GCA_049578005.1 Polyangiaceae bacterium | reverse complement strand
GCTCAAGACGTAGCCGTCGTCCCGTCGTTCCGCGCGCGTCTGGATGGCGGCCGCGTCGCTACCGGCCCCCGGCTCTGTCAGCGCGAAGGCCGCGACCATCTCGCCGGTCGCCAGGCGAGGGAGGTACGTCGCCTTCAGCTCCTCCGAGCCGAAGAGCAAGAGGCCCTTCATTCCGATGGACTGGTGCGCGCCGAGCGTCACGGCGAGGCTGGCGTCGAACCCCGCGACCTCCTGTACCACCCGGGCGTAGCCGGTATTCGTCAGGCCAGCGCCGCCGTGGCTCTGCGGCACGAGCATCCCGAACAGTCCGAGCTCCTTCATGCCGAGCAAAACGTCTTCGCCGATGTGCTGTTCGCGGTCGATCTTGGCCGAGTCGACGCACCGATCGAAAAATCGGCGCACACTCTCGAGCAGCGTGCGAACCGTGTCGACTTCTTGGGCATTCGGCTGCGGCCAAGGGAAGATGAGCCCCTCGTCGATAAGGCCGAAGAAGAGGCTTTTCATGAACGAACGCTCGCGCATGTGCTTTTTCCGGCTGCCTCCGGCGCCGGGGCTCCATTGTGGGAGACTCGGACTTCTTCCCCGCTCGGCGCAATGTTTTTCTCGTCTCCGGCCACGATTCGTCGTTGCCCAGGAAGGTCCCCGTTGCTAGCCAATGAAGAGGACGGCGAAAACCTGTGTCGCTACCGCTCGAAGCGTTTCTGCGCGTGCTCGACCGCGCGCGCTCTAGGCGCGGCGTGGCGCTGATGGGGGTATGCAACGTGACGCCCGATTCATTCAGCGACGGCGGCCAGTATTTCGAGATCAGCGCTGCCCGCGCGCGTGTGGACGAGCTCATCGCGCAAGGAGCAGACATCGTCGACATCGGCGGAGAGTCGACCCGCCCCGGCGCAGCTCCGGTGACCCCGCCCGAACAGATAACCCGCGTCCTCGATTTGGTCCGGTATGCGACGTCGATCGGAGCCTGCGTATCGATCGACACGGCAAGCGCAGAGGTCGCCGAGGCGACCCTCGACGCGGGAGCCTGCATCGTCAACGACGCGTCGTGCCTGCGCGAGCAGGCCCTGGCCCGCGTGGTCGCCGCACGGGGGGCAGCGCTCGTGTTGATGCATGCGCGCGGTCCTCAGGAGAAAATGCGAGGCTTCAGCCAGTACCCGGACGAAGGGTACGGCGATGTCGTGCGCGACGTACTTCGCGAGTGGGGCGAAGCCGCCGAACGCGCGAGGTCGGCAGGGGTGGGGCGCGACGCCATCGCGATGGACCCGGGGCTCGGTTTTGCCAAGAATGCTCGGCAGAGCGCCGAACTCCTCGCGCGGCTGGCCGAGCTCGTGCGCTCCGTCGGGGTGCCGGTTGCGGTCGGCGCGAGCCGCAAGTCGTTCTTGACGATCGCCGACGCCGAGGCTCCCCCGACCGAGCGCCTCGGAGCATCGATCGCCGCCGCGCTCCACGCGGCGCGTGAAGGGGCCTCGATCCTCCGCGTGCACGACGTTCGCGCCACGCGCCAGGCCGTGGACCTTTCGAGGCGGCTCGAAGAAGGCGCCGCCGCAGCACGAGCGGCCTCGCCAGCCCTGGGCGCGTCCTCGAAATCGGGGGGCGCCTGAGCCATGCTGGAGCTTCTCCAGGGCTTTCGCCACCTTTTCGCAGCGCGACCGCTGGCGGCCATTCTGACCGACCTGGCCGACATTCTGGTGGTCACCTATGTCGTATACCGAGCGCTTCTCGTGCTGCGCGGAACGCGCGCGATGCAAATGGGAATGGGGCTCGGGGTCATCTGTCTCGTCTACGTCGTCGCCAAGTGGGTCGGATTCATCACTCTTTTCAACCTCCTCAATGCCCTTCTGTCGTCGGCCATTCTCATCGTCGTCGTCGTGTTTCAAAACGACATTCGCCGAGGGCTCATGCGCGTCGGCGCTCGCGCGTTCTTCGGAGGTCTCGCTCGGCAGCAGGAGTCGAAGGTAATCGACGAAGTGGTGGCCGCCGCCACCGACCTGGCGCGTCATCGCGTCGGCGCCCTCATCGCCTTCGAGCAGGATGCGAACCTCGACGAGTTCGTCGTCGGCCAGGGGACGCCGATCGACGCGACCGTGCAACGCGAGCTACTCGTCAGCCTTTTTCTCCCGGAGAGCCTGAACAAGCTCCACGACGGGGCCGTCATCATTCGCAATTTGAGGGTCGCGAAGGCCGGCGTCTTCTTTCCGATGCCCGACACCAAGGTGCTCGACAAGTCGCTCGGTTCACGCCATCGCGCAGCGCTCGGCATTACCGAGGAGACCGACGCGGTCGTCGTCGTCGTGAGCGAGGAGCGCGGCAGCATCAGCTTCTGCTTCAACGGAAACATCGTCACGAACCTCGACGGAACGTCTCTGCGGCAGGCGCTGCTCGGGCTCTTTGGACAACGAGGCCGAAACAAGCGCGCGGGCAAGCCGGGTGCATCCCGCGCCGGCGCCGTGTTGCAGACGGGAACGGGAAGCTTCCGAATCACGCCACCGCCCGGTTCGTCCGCCGAAGGAAAGCGCAGCAGCGTGGCTCCGCCCGCGGCTCCTCCGCGGGAAGGAACGGGCTCGCACATGGTTCTCCCGCCGTCGGGGCGTATCGACGGGGTCCCCAAGTCCGAGGGCAAGGAAACGTCTCAGCTCCACAGCCGGCCCATGGCGCCCGCCAAGCCGATCGAAACCCCCCAGCCGGTACCGGTCGCAGACGCGCGGACGCGGCCTCGTGAGGATTGAGCGATGTCGCCGGTCGCATACCAAGTCCGCTCGCTGTTCGTCGAAAACCTCAATCTCAAGCTCCTGTCCCTCGGGTTCGCGCTCGTCCTTTATTCGCTGGTCCACGGCTCTCAGGAGGCCCAACGCTCGCTGCTCCTGAGCGTCGTCGCGCTCACACCGCCGGGCTCGTCGAATCGCGTACTGATGACGCCGATCCCCGCGCAAATTCGAGTGACGGTCCGCGGGACGAAATCCGCCCTGGACGACCTTCACACGGACGATATGGCCTCCGTTCAGCTGGATCTTCACGGCGGCAACGAGACGCGTGTCACCTTCAAGCCGGCCATGATCCCGCTTCCTCCGGGCCTGAAGGTCGAGCAAATCGACCCGCCCGAGCTCGACCTCGCCTGGGAGGATCTCATCGTTCGCGAAGTGCCGGTGGAGGTTGGCGTCGTAGGTACGCCGGCGAGGGGATTCGTGGTCAAGGGCGAGCCGCAAGCGGACCCACGCGTGATGCGTGCCCATGGGCCCAAGAGCGAGGTGTTGGTGGTCCAGCGCGCTCGCGCGGACGCCTTCGATATCGGCGGTCTGACGGAGGGAAAGTACACGCGGCTGCTCGCTGTCGAACGCCCATCGGGGCGAGTGACGTTCGACTCCCCGACCGTCTCTGCAACGGTCGATATCGGCAGAGAAGTGGTCGAGCGCTCGTTCACGAAGTTGCCGGTGGCCGTCATCGGTCGCGCCAACGCCAAGGCTCAGCCCGGAGAGGTGGACGTACGCTTGGCTTGCCCGCCGGAGGTCGTGCGTGCGCTACGCCCGGAGCAGATCCTACCTCGCGTGCAAGTCCCCGTGACGACCGACCACGGATCCGACGCTTTTGTCGTTCAGGTCGCGATCGAGCAGTGCGACGTGCACGTCACGCCGCCCAGCATCATCCTCCGCTGGTAGCAGCCCGCTGCTCTTCGACGATAGCTGCCCAGGCGGAGGCTTACCGGGCGGCGGACGCTCTTTCTGCCGCGTGACGGGCGGCGGTCGGGTCTCGCTTCTCGTCCTTTTCTACCCGACCGTCGCGCAACGTGACGACCCGCGGCATGCTCGCGGCGAGCGCCGCGTTGTGGGTGACGACGACGATCGTCGTGCCGCGCTGTCGGTTGATTCCGAAGATGAGGTCGTGGATCTGGACGCTCGTCGTCGAGTCGAGGTTCCCGGTCGGCTCGTCGGCGAGCAGCAATTTCGGCTCGAGCACGAGCGCGCGCGCAAGCGCCACCCGCTGCTGTTCTCCGCCCGAGAGCTCACCCGGTCGGTGCAGCATCCGCTCTTTGAGCCCGACCTCCTCGAGGAGCGCGCGCGCACGAGGTTCCAGATCGCGTTTGGGGCGGCCCTGGACCAGGCCGGGCATCATCACGTTCTCGACCGCATTGAACTCGGGGAGCAAGTGGTGAAACTGGAAGACGAAGCCGATCGTCCGGTTGCGCAGCTCGGCCAAGCGCCACCCCGGGAGTGAGGTGACTTCCTCGCCGGCGATTTGGATCGACCCCTTCGTCGGCACGTCGAGCGTACCGATGCAATGAAGAAGCGTCGACTTGCCCGCCCCCGAGGCGCCTACGATGCCAATCATCTCTCCATCGCCGATTTCGAGGTCTACCCCTCGCAGAACTTCCAGCGTGCGTCCCATGTGACGGAAGGACTTCTGCACGTTGGCAGCGACGACGAGCGCATTCGGCACGGTGGCGTCTCAGTAGCACGAAGAGGCACGCGTCGTTCAGTGATGCTCGCCGCCCCGTCCCCTCGGCGCCGGAGCCGGGCGCACGGAACGACCGTGAGACGGCTCGTATGTGCGCCGCCCAGGCGCGGCCATCATGCGACGCTGATAAAGGCCCGCCGGCTCTCTATCGTAGTGTCTCCACCGACCGCCGTCCCGGTAGTACCACCGACCGCCGTACCAATAGCTGGCGCGCCCTTCGAAATAGACGGGTGTCGCCGTGGCAAAGTACGCGTCGGGCGGGGAGTCGTCGTAGGGGCCCGGATAGGCGGCCCCCACCTCCACGCCGCAGGAGGAGCTCGTGACGAGCACCGCGCCGAGGATCACAGCACGAGCACACTTCGGAAGAATCGGGGTCAATCGAATCATGGGCTCACCGGACCGCTTGGGTCGTGGGCCGCATGCTCGCGGAGCCTCTCTGCAAGCTTGCTGCGTTGGTCTGGAGTAAGCACCGGGTTCGCAGCCTCCACGATATGCGCCAAATTCGACTCACCCCAGCCCACCATATGAGCGTTTGCTTCACTCGCCATGGTCAGTTCTCGGGCGTCGAACCGATCGGTCCGGAACGCGTCGCCGAACGCGCGGACATAGGCACCGATTTCTCGTGGATCGCGCGGCGCCACGCCCTTCGTTGCACCGTCGAGGGCTGCGCGGATCTTTTCGACCTGGTCGGGCGAGAGTCCGAGATCCTCGGCGAGCTCGGCGAGATGCTCGCCGTCTGGATTCCCAGCGCCCGTCGCCTCCGCGTTCGCTCTCTGCCAGACCGCCCAGTGCGCCTCGACTTTGTCCGCTAGCGCAGCGCGCTGAGGCGGCGTGAGTGCGGAGTGGAGATCATTCAGCGCCTGGGCCGAAGCCTCGGGGGTCGCGGCAGCCGCTGACGTCGCTTGGGCGATCTCGGCGTCGACTTTCGTCGTCTCGATCGTCCCAGCGGCGAGTCCGTCGGCAAGCCTTGCAAATAGCCTTTCCTCCGCCAAGCGCGCGGGCTCCATCCGTGCGTGCAGGTCGTTCCGGACTTTCTCCACGGCGAGCCGTTGGTCGGGCGAGACCCCCAACGAATCGAGGCTCATCGCGATGAGGAGGGTAACGCCGCCGTGATGGTGAAAGCGGTGATGCTCCGTCAGGTCGGCAGTCGCATCGTCCTCGGCGGTGGCGCTAGCGGCCGAGGCCGCGGGTGGGCTGTTCGCCGCTCCGCTTCCGCACGCGACCGAGCCGATGCCGGCTCCAAGCCCAAGCCACAGGCCGCCCCACGCAAAGCGCATCGAAGCCATTGGCGGTCTCCTCCTTTTCTAGTTTCGACCGAGCCAACGTACCGTACACGATAGCTTCGTCCCCGCCAGATCGGTCTCACTCGTAGCGGAGGCCGTCGACGGGTCTCAGCTGCGCAGCCTGCTTGGCGGGAAATATCGTCGCGAGCGTGCAAATGGTCAGCGCGGCGACCGTGACGGCTGCGTAGTCCCACCCGCTCACGTTGATCGGCAGCCGATCGATGTAATAGACGTCCGGGTCGAGGCGAAGACCGAACCAGGCCAGCCCCGTGCAAAGCGCGACACCGGTCGAGACGCCCAGGATCGTGCCGATGCCGCCGATGATCATTCCTTCGCTCATGAACGTGCGCAGGATCGTCCCGTCGGTGGCCCCGAGCGCCTTGAGGATTGCGATTTCTTTGGCCTTCTCGGTCATCATGAGAAGCAACGTACAAATGATGCAAAAGCTCGCGACGATGATCTCGATCGACAAAATGAGAAACGTGGCGATTCGCTCGAGCTTGAGCGCGCTGAAGAGATTCCTGTTCATCTCACGCCAGTCGCGCACCCGGAGATCGCCGCGGCCGAGCGCGGACGAGACCGCGGACGTGAGGCGGTCGGCGTTCTCGGCGTCCTCTCCCCTGACTTCGATCGCCGTTATCTGCCCCTGCGTCGCGAAGTAACTCTGGGCTTCGTCCAGCCGGGTGTACACGTGCGTCGCGTCGTATTCGTACATTCCGCTGTAGAAAATCGCGGCGACCCGGAACTTACGCGTCTTGGGCATCACCCCCATCGGCCCGAGGTCGCCGAGCGGCGAGACGAGCGTGACGTCGTCGCCGACGTAAACGTGCAGCGTCTTTGCGAGCTCTCTGCCGATGACCAGGCCCGGACGGAGCGGCGGCGCGTCGAGCGCGCGGCGCACCGTCGGGTCCAGATCGTCGCCGAGGGGTGGTAGCTCGGGTCCCTTCGTGTATTCCTCACCGCCGGGGCCAATCCCGATTACCTCGTCGGCCGGAATGCTCCGCAACTTCTCGGGATCTTCCAAGAACGCGAGCTTGTCGGCGACGTTGACGGGCGCTTCGATGTTCTTTCGTAAATCGATGACGCTGCCGATCGTGCGGGGGTCGATGCCTTGCACGATGACTCCCGCAAGATTCGAGGTGCTCGAGATCATCACTTCGCCCTGCGCGACGGGAGTCGCCGCGGCCACGCCGGGCACGGCGCGCACGCGAGCGAGCGCCGTCTCGAAATCGCTCCAGGGTGCCTGGCTAGTCTGGTCCACTACGATGTGCGCGGTGTTGCCCAGGATCTTTCGCTTCAAGTCGGCGCTGAAACCGCCCATGACGCTGATCGCGCTCGAAAGGGAGAAGGAAGCCAGAGCGACCGCGAAGATCGAGAGTCCGCTGATCAGCGTCAGAAACCCGCTCTTCTTGGCGCGGACGTGTCGGGCGGCGACGTACGTCGCGAACGGCCCTCGTTCGAGGCGGTCGAGCGCCCACGGCAAGAGAGCGACGACCGTGCCGACCAGAAAGAGGACACCGGTCGCGATGGCGGCGGACCGCACGAGGGCGTCGCGCAGCGTCCAAGCCGACCCCCGCAGCACCGGCAGCCCTTCGGTCCAGAACGTGAAGCCGACGAACATCGCGCCGAGCGCGGCGCAGATGCTCTGAAGGACGCCGCGCGTCGTCTCTCGGCGACGAAAGTCGATGCGCGCGCGAAACAAGAGGAACACCATCGCCGCGAGGGCGATGGCTGCAGTCACCACGACGGCGGGAGCGGGAAACGTCTTCACGCGGACTTCCCGCGCGCGCCCGCCTCAGGCCGCAGCAGCGGGAAGAGGATGACGTCGCGAATCGACGCCGCGTTCGTCAGCGCCATCGCCAGGCGGTCGATTCCCATTCCGAACCCCGCCGTCGGCGGCATTCCGTGCTCGAGTGCCCGGACGTAATCTTCGTCGTAGTCCATGGTCTCCTCGTCACCTCGTTCGCGGCGCTCGACCTGGGCGCGGAAGCGGGCGGCCTGGTCGTCGGGATCATTGAGCTCGCTGAACGCGTTGCAAACCTCCCGCCCGTGGACGAAGAGCTCGAAGCGATCGGTCAGCTCGGGGCGCTCGTCATTGCGGCGCGCGAGCGGCGAGATCTCGAACGGGTAGTCCTTCACGAAAACGGGTACCGACCGCTTGCCGTCCGCGCACCTGTAGTCCTCGGCCAGGAACGGCTCGACCGCATACTCGTAACAAGCGAACAGGCGCTCTCCGTCGCTCTCGCACTTGGCGAGGCCTTTTCGCAGATTGCCCCAGTCGATCTCTTTCGCCCGCGGAGACGACTTCGCCCATTCTTTGATTTGGTCCGCGAAGTCCGAACGAAGGAGCTCGACCAGGCCCGCCCCACCGCGATCCTCCACCGCGGCGATCCACTGGGGGATCGCCGTCCGCTCGGCGGCCACGGCGACGGCCCGGTCCATCGGGATGCGGACGAAGGGCTCGTCCAGCGTGAACGGCCGAGCTGCCTTCCAGATCGCGTGCGCAGCGGGCATCGCGGCAGAGAGCTTCGCGTCGATGCCCCGAAGGAGCTCCTCCGTGAAATCCATCAGATCGTCGTACGTCGCGTATGCCCAGTAGAACTCGAGCATCGTGAACTCGGGGTTGTGACGCGTGCTCACCCCTTCGTTTCGGTAGCAGCGGCCGATCTCGTACACGCGCTCGAGCCCACCCACGACGAGGCGCTTGAGGTAGAGCTCGGGCGCGATTCTCATGTAGAGGCGCATGTCGAGCGCGTTGTGGTGGGTGACGAAGGGGCGCGCGGCGGCTCCTCCGACGAGGGGGTGCATCGTCGGCGTCTCGACCTCGAGAAAATCGCGCGCGTCGAGGATCTGGCGGGTTGCGCGCACGATGTGGCTTCGCGCGCGAAAGACATCGACGACCGGCGGATTGGCGACGAGGTCGACATAACGCTGGCGGTACCGGAGCTCGACGTCGGTCAGTCCGTGCCACTTCTCGGGCAGGGGCCGCAGCGCCTTCGTCACGAGACGTAGCGAGCTCGGTAAGACGGAGAGCTCTCCGCGTTTGGACGCGGTGAGCGCCCCGTGGGCCTCGACGAAGTCACCCACGTCGACGTCGCCCAATCGGTCGTAGTCGTCTCTCAGGACCGCTTGATCGAGCATGAGCTGGATCTCGCCGGTCCGGTCCCGGATGCGCGCGAACGACAGGGCGCCGGTCGACCGGAGCGCAATGACGCGACCGCAGACGCGAGCAAGCCGCCCGCGCGCCGCAAGCTCGACCGAGTCCGCCGTGTATTTGCCCCCGTCGAGAGATGCCGAGACGCGCTGTCGCACGTCGGCGATGTCATCGATGGCTCCGCGCCGACCGACGTCGTTGGCGAACGGATTCTCCCCGCGTGCCCGTACCCGCGCCGCCTTCGCACGCCGCGCTTCGATGATCGACTGCTCGGCCGAGACCGCATCGCGTGTCGGTTGAGTTGGATTGGTCGTCGGCTCGTCCGCCATGTCGCTGTCTCCCGGCGCTTCGTCGCAGTACCGAATCGTGGGCCTGCACCCGCCCGCACCGCTCGGTGCTAGGTCGCCTCTGCTTCTTCCGCCAGGCCGCCTTTCCTCAACGTTCCACCCGCAGCCGCCAGGAGGTAGGCCTCGATGAAGTCGTCGAGCTCTCCGTCGAGAACCGCGTCCACGTTGCCGTTCTGGTGGCTCGTGCGAAGGTCTTTCACGAGCCGATAGGGCTGAAGGACATAGCTCCGAATCTGATTGCCCCACGCGATTTGCGTCTTGCTGGCCGCCTGCGCGGCCGCCTGCTCCTCGCGCTTTTGGGTCTCGATGTCGTAGAGCTTGGCCTTGAGCATCTTCAGCGCCATACGGCGGTTTTGATGCTGTGACCGCTCGGCACGACACACGATGACGATCCCGCTCGGGATGTGCTTGAGCCGCACCGCGGTCTCCACCTTGTTGACGTTCTGGCCGCCTTTGCCCCCGGCCCGCATCGTCGTGATCTCGATGTCTTCGTCTTTGACCTGGATGTCGATCTCGTCCTCGATGTCGGGCGTGACCTCGACCGCTGCGAAGGCTGTCTGCCGTCGCGCATTCGCGTCGAACGGTGAGATGCGCACGAGGCGGTGAACGCCGTTCTCGCTCCGGAAGTAGCCGAAGGCGTGGTCGCCCTGGACGCTGAAGCTCGCGCCGTCGATCCCGGCCTCGTCGCCTTCCTGATAGTCGATCATTTCCGTTTTGTAGCCGCGCCGCTCGCACCAGCGCAGGTACATGCGCACGAGCATCTGGGCCCAGTCCTTCGCGTCGTTGCCCCCGGTGCCCGGGTGGATGCTGACGATGGCGCCCGCGTGGTCCACCGGTCCCGAGAGCATGCGCTCGAGCTCCGCGCCGCGAACGCGCGTTCGGAGCGAAGGGAGCTGCGCGGCGGCCTCGTTCATCGTTGTCTCGTCGTTTTCCGATGCGCCGAGCTCGCCGAGGACGATGGCGTCGTCGAGGTCGCGAGTGAGCTTCTCGATCGCGCCGAGCCGCTGCTCGAGGCTCGAGCGGCGCCGGGTGACCACCTGCGCCTTCTTTTGGTCGTCCCAGAACCCGGGGGCCAGCGTCTGCTGCTCGAGCTCGGCGATCTGCGCCTTTACTTTGGGGAGGTCAAAGATGCCCCCTTAGCGCCATGAGGCGCCGTTGGAGGTCCGTGAACTCGTCGCGCGTTTCGCTCCACATATCGCCGGACCAACACGTTTAACGACGCGGGGCAAAAGGGTCAAGCCGGACGCATGCGGGGAGCCGAGGCTCGCGGGAAACGCAATGGCTCTACGGCCGCTCTTCCTCCTTCGAATCTGCCTTCGAATCTGGCGGTGAATCTCCAGGTGAAATGGGTCGCGAAGCACGCGCGAGCTCCCTCGAGAACCAGCCGCTCGTCAGGACGTCGAGCGTGGCCAGCGCCTCGGATTCCCTCAGGCGGGACTGGAGCTCTTCGGGAGAGCCGGGCGCACCTCCGTCCGCCTCGAGACCGGCGCGCCGCCAGGCAAAGAGCACTTCGAGCGTTCGCTCCGCCAATCGCGAACGAGCGTTTTCCCGTTCGAGTCGCGTTCGCTCGAACGCGGTTTCGTCTCCGGCGAAGAGCAGCCGGTCGAGACGCCACGTCAGTCGAAGCTCGAGGACGAGGTTGGCGCCGACCGCGTCGTAGTAGGTCGTACCGTCCGTCGTCGTGAGCGTGGTGGCGTGCGCGGCGTCGGTCATGAGCCTCATCGCGCGCATTCTCGTTTCGGGCAGCCACGCGCTCGCTCGCGCACGGGCGATCATCGCGTCGATGCGCGCGTCGTCGACGCCCAGGCCTGAAG
>JBAULD010001001.1:0-1881 GCA_049578005.1 Polyangiaceae bacterium | reverse complement strand
GAGCCTACCCTCATGGCCCGGCGAATGTTCGAGACATTCGGGCCGCGCCTGGGGATCACGGAAGACGAAAATGACCACGCATGCAAGGAGGCATGGAAGGCGCTGACGGCGTTCGAGAAAGACCTCGAAGCAAAGGGACGCGCCATCCTGGAGACGGTCGAGGCGGAGGATCGCGTGGCCATCCTGATGATCGGGCGGCCGTACCACTCCGATCCCGGGCTCAATCATGGCATTCCGGAGGAGTTTCAGGTGCTTGGCTATCCGATCCTTTCGGTGCGTTCGATCCCCAAAGATCGCAGCTACCTCGATCGATACTACGGGGAAGAGCTGGAGGCCGGCGTCATCAAGAGCCCACTCGAGCTGAACCATGTCTGGCCGGAGAATTACTCGGTCAACAGCGCCCAGAAAGTGTGGGCAGCGAGCTTCGCAGCGCACCATCCGAACGTAGTCGTGCTGGATCTCTCGTCGTTCAAATGCGGCCACGACGCTCCGACGTTCGGGCTCATTGATGCCATTGTCGACCGGAGCAAAACGCCCTATGCCGCGCTCCACGACATCGATGCCAACAAGCCTTCGGGATCCATAAAAATCCGCGTCAAAACCTACGTGCACGCGCTCAAGCTCCACGAGGAGCGGCTCGAAGATGCGGGAAAGCGCACCCGTGCACTCCGCGACGCCCTCGATCGAAAACGCCTCGAACTCTTGTCGCTCCGTAAGGAGCAACTCGCGGCGCGCAATCAGCATGACTCCGCCCTCGATGCGCAGCTCGAGGAACTTCGCGTGCGCCTGAAGGCCTACGAACCGCCCCTCTCACCGCCGGAAGCGCGCTCGCGACTCCACGGCGGCATTGTCCGACTAGGCAAGAAGACGCCAGACGGCGTTGTCCCCGTACAAGTGTTCTAACGCTCGGAGATTTGAAAAAATGTCCATGCAAAGCAATGTCGTCGGTCTGCCAAGAAAGTCGCTCCCCCTCATCGACATGGACGCGGAACTGAGGAAATTTGAGGAGGAAGAGCGTGTGCGCCTTGGGCTCGACACGAAGATCGACCACTGGGTCGAGGACATGGCCGGGCTGACTTTCACGAAGAGAGAGAAGGCAAAAATCACGATGCTCGTGGGCGGCTTGACGATAGCCCATGACTACTTCGTCGAAGCAGGCCTCCGCGGCGCCGGGTACAACGTGCAAATGCTGGAGTGTCCCACCAACGAGGGCCTCCAAGTAGGCAAGGAATTCGGTAACCGCGGGCAGTGCAACCCAACGTATTTTACGGTCGGAAACCTCGTGAAGCACCTGATCGAGCTCCGCGACAAGCACGGAATGACGGCCAAGGAGGTCGTGGACAAGTACGTCTTTCTGACGGCGGGCGCATGCGGGCCGTGCCGCTTCGGGATGTACGTGACCGAATACCGGAAGGCGCTGCGCGACGCGGGCTTCGACGGGTTCAAGGTCGTGCTCTTCCAGCAGACTGGAGGACTGAAGCAAGCGACGGGCGAAGAATCGGGGCTGGATCTCAACCCGTCGTTCTTCTGGGCCATCGTGAAAGCGCTTGTTGCGGGCGACGTTCTCAATGCACTCGGCTACCGCATTCTCCCTTACGAGGTGACCGCTGGTGACACCGATCGCGCCCTTTCCAGCTGCAAAGAGATCATCTATGGTGCCCTCGAAAATAGGACCAACATCTTGCTCGCGCTATGGCGGTGCAGGCCCATTCTTGAGGGCGTGAAAGTCGACAAGACCATTCCCAAACCCAAGGTGAGCATCATTGGCGAGTTTTGGGCCATGACTACCGAGGGCGATGGCAACTATCAACTCCAGCGATTCTTGGAAAGCGAAGGGGCAGAAGCCGACATTCAGCTCGTGACCGCGTGGCTTCTGTACAC
>JBAULD010001000.1:0-3090 GCA_049578005.1 Polyangiaceae bacterium | reverse complement strand
CCGATCCGGCGCGTAACCTCGCCGCCAAGATCGAACGCTATGGGCGCTCGGCGAGCGGTGGAGGCACGGCCGTGGCGATCGTCGGTATGGCGGCGCGGTACCCCGGGGCGAAATCGGTCGACGCACTCTGGGGCGTGCTGCGCGAAGGCCGCGAGACCGTCCGCTTCTTCCACGAAGACGAGCTCGATCCTTGGATTCCATCGGGCGTGCGCGGCGACGCGAGCTACGTAAAGGCGCGCGGCGTGCTCGACGATGTCGACCTGTTCGACGCGGCGTTCTTCGGCATTCCGCCGAAAGAGGCCGAGGTCATGGACCCGCAGCAGCGGATTTTGTTGGAGCTCGGCTGGGAAGCTCTCGAGAACGCCGGACACGTGCCGGGGTCTTTCGATGGCCGAATCGGCGTCTTCGCCGGCAAATACAACGACACGTACTGGAGCGAGAACGTCGTCACCCGTCCCGATCTGGTCGAGGCGATGGGCGCGTTCCAGGCCATGGTCGGCAACGAGAAGGACTACGTCGCGACACGCCTGGCGCACAAGCTCGATCTCACCGGTCCCGCCCTGAGCATCCACACCGCGTGCTCGACATCGCTCGTAACGATCGTCCAGGCAGTGCGCAGCTTGCGAGCGGGCGAGTGCGACGTCGCGCTCGCGGGGGGCGTGTCGATCACGGTGCCGGTTCGCAGCGGGTACCTTTATCAAGAGGGAGGGATGCTCTCGAACGACGGGCACACGCGCTCGTTCGACGCCGCATCGCAAGGAACGGTATTCAGCGACGGGGCGGGCCTCGTCGTCTTGCGCAGACTCGAAGACGCCCTCCGGGACGGGGACGCGATCTACGCGATCATCCGCGGAGTCGCGCTCAACAACGACGGAGCATCCAAGGCGAGCTTCACGGCGCCGAGCATAGACGGCCAGGCAACCGTAGTAGCCATGGCCCAGGCCGACGGGGGAGTCGAGGCGCGCGCTATCTCCTACGTCGAAGCACACGGCACCGCAACGCCGCTGGGAGACCCGATCGAAGTCGAGGCTCTGACGCGCGCCTTCCGCGCACACACCAGCGATACGGGCTTTTGCGCGCTCGGTTCGATCAAGAGCAACCTGGGGCACACCGTCATCGCAGCCGGCGTCGCGGGCGTCATCAAGACGGCGCTTTCGCTTTCGAACGAGGTGATCCCGCCGACGGTTAATTTCAAGTCGCCCAACCCGAAGATCGACTTTGCGGCCAGTCCTTTCTTCGTGTCGAACGAGCTCCGCCCGTGGCCTCGGTCGCAGGTACCCCGAATCGCCGGAGTCAGCTCGTTCGGAGTCGGCGGGACGAACGCGCATGCTGTAATCGAGGAAGCGCCGACGCGTGACGCACCCGACGCGGCCCGGCCCTTCCAATTGCTCATGGTGTCGGCGCGGTCCGAAGCAGCCCTCGAAGCGTCGGCGCGGGCGCTCGGCGAGCGCCTCGCGCAATCGCCAGAGATTTCGCTCGCGGACGTCGCGTTCACGATCCAAACGGGACGCAGGCACTTCCGGCATCGGCGGGCGGTCGTCGCGAAAAGCCCGCGCGAAGCGGCCGAGGCGCTCCGTACGGCCGGCAAAGCGGCGCCCTCGGGGGCGGTGGAGGGACAAGAGCCCTCAGTAGCGTTCATGTTCCCCGGACAGGGCGCCCAATACGTCGGAATGGGCGCAGCGCTCTACCGCGACTCGGCCCTTTTCCGTGCAGAGATCGACCGATGCGCGCAGGGATTGGGGGATCTGCTCGGGCGGGACTTGAGGACGGTCCTCTTCCCGGCGCCAGGGGAAGACGAGCTCGCCGCTGCGTCGTTGCGCGAGACGCGCTTTACCCAGCCAGCGCTCTTCGCAGTGGGCTATGCGCTGGCGCGGCTCTGGGAGTCCTGGGGCGTGACGCCGGCCGCGATGGTCGGCCACAGCATCGGCGAGTTCGTCTGCGCGGTGCTGGCCGGCGTGATGTCGCTGGAAGACGCGCTCGCTCTCGTCGGAGCTCGAGGGCGGCTGATGTTCGACCAGCCCGCGGGAGCGATGCTGTCGGTCCGAGCTCGCGCGCGTGACATCGCGGCGCGACTCGGGACTGGAATGTCGATCGCGTCGGACAACGGCCCCTCGCTCTGCGTCGTCGCAGGCCCAACGGCGGCCGTCGCGGAATTTCAGTCGCGCGTAGAGGCTCAGGGGGTCGTGTGCAAAGCACTGCATACGTCGCACGCCTTCCATTCGCCGATGATGGACCCCGTCGTCGAGCCGTTCACCGAGCTGGTCGCGCGCATTCCTCTCTCGGAGCCGCGAATCCGCTTCGTATCGACGCTCACGGGCACGTGGATTACGCCAGAACAGGCGCGCGACCCGGCCTATTGGGGACGACATCTTCGGGAGACCGTGCGCTTCGCGGACGCCGTGTCGACGCTCTGGAAGGAGCCGGGCCTGATGCTGCTCGAGGTCGGCCCGCGCGGCACCCTGGCCACCCTGGCCCGGCAGCAGGTGTCCGACAGGACGCGGCAAGTTGCCGTGGCGTCGTTGAGCGACGCGGCGGAGACCGAGTGGAGCACCCTGCTGTCCGCGGTCGGCCAGCTCTGGTCCGCCGGTGTTCGCATCGACTCCGATGCATTCTGGCGTGGACAGCGGCGGCGTCGCCTGCCTCTTCCCACCTATCCGTTCGAGCGCCAACGCTTTTGGATTGACCCTGCCCGCCCGCCGGCCGTGGCCGCCGACGCTGCGGCCACAGTCCGGCCACAGGAGACAGTCATGGTGCCCTCCCCTCCCGCTACATCGCGAGTCGCGCGGCTCGCCGACGAGCTCCGTCAAGTCTTCGAAGATGCGTCGGGAATCGAGATAGGCGAAGGCGACTTGGACACGAGCTATCTCGAGCTCGGGCTCGATTCGCTCTTTCTGACGCAGGTCGCCCTCGCGGTGCAAAAGAAAACGTCGGTCAAAGTGACCTTCCGGCAGCTGCTCGAAGAGATGCCAACGATCCGGGCGCTCGCGGAGCACATCGGCAAACAGCTGCCCGCGGAAGCCGCGCCTCCGCCCCTCCCCGCTTCTGTCGCGAGCATCCCGGAGCCCCCGGCCGCGCGGGCGAGTGCCGCAC
>JBAULD010000999.1:0-6768 GCA_049578005.1 Polyangiaceae bacterium | reverse complement strand
ATGTTGCGGGTGCCGAAGCACCCAGTTTCGCGGATTCGGCTTGGAGCACCGTCGGGCTTCCCCACTCGTTCAGCATTCCGTACTTCTTGTCGTCCGAGTTTTACACCGGATACGGATGGTATCGAAGACACCTGGCGGCGCCGCAGGAATGGAAGCAAAAGCGCGTCTTTCTCGAGTTCGACGGAGTGTTTCAGGTCGCCGAGGTATTCCTGAACGGCCGAATCGTCGGTTCGCATCGAGGAGGTTACACCGGCTTCTCCTTCGATATTACGGAGTCCGTGCGCCCCGGCGACAACCTGCTCGCCGTACGGGTCGACAACACCTGGAATCCGGAGATCGCCCCTCGAGCCGGCGAGCACGTTTTTTCGGGCGGAATCTATCGCAACGTGCGCCTCGTCGTCACCGATCCGCTCCACGTGGCCTGGTACGGCACGTTCGTGAGCACCCCCCGAGTCTCCGCGGACTCCGGCGCCGTCAACGTGAAGACCGAGATTCGAAACGACTCCCGAGAGGAAAGGGCTTGCACGGTCCAGTCCGACGTGACGGACGGCGGGGGTCGAGTCGTCGCGACCGTGAAGACGTCGCGCCTCGTCGCACCCGGCACTACGGTGACCTTCGACCAAGACGCGCCGGACGTACCCCATCCCAGTCTCTGGTCGCCGGCTCATCCGAATTTGTATTCGGTGGTGACGCGTGTCTTGGACGGAGTCGCGCTCGTCGATACGTATCGCAGCACCTTCGGTTTTCGTTGGTTCCAATGGACTTCGGATCGAGGGTTTTTTCTGAACGGCGAACACTTGTACTTCAAGGGAGTGAACGCGCACCAAGATCACGCGGGCTGGGGCGACGCGGTGACGGACGCGGGGTTCGAGCGCGACCTGCGCCTCATTCGGGATGCCGGGTTCGACTTCGTTCGTGGGTCGCATTACCCGCACGCTCCGGCGTTCTCCGCGGCGTGCGACCGTCTCGGGCTGCTGCTCTGGGCCGAGAACTGCTTTTGGGGCACCGCGCCTTTCAAGAACCCGTGGGGGGCCAGCGCCTATCCCCCCGAGCCCGAGCATCAAGCGGCCTTCGAAGAGAGCGTGAAAGCGAGCCTGCGCGACGAAATCCGCATCCATCGCAACCATCCCAGCATCGTCGCCTGGAGCATGGGGAACGAAGTCTTCTTCACCGCGCCCTCGACGATGCCCAACGTGCGTCGGTTCCTGAAAGACTTGGTCGCGCTCACGCATCAGTTGGATCCGACGCGGCCGGCCGCCGTCGGCGGCGTTCAGCGCGGCGAGATCGACAAGCTCGGCGACGTGGCCGGCTACAACGGCGACGGCGCCCGTCTGTTCCTCAATCCCGGAATCCCGAATGTCGTGAGCGAGTACGGCTCTACGGTCGCCGACCGGCCCGGCAGCTACGAGCCCGGCTGGGGCGACTTGCAGACGGAACGGTTCCCGTGGCGGAGCGGCGAGGCGCTGTGGTGCGCCTTCGACCACGGCAGCATCGCCGGGCATTTCGGAAGCATGGGGATGGTGGACTATTTCCGACTCCCGAAGCGCCAGTGGTTTTGGTACCGGAGCGAATACCGTCACGTCCCGCCGCCCCCGTGGCCTGTTCCGGGCACGCCAGCCAAGCTTCGGCTGACGGCGGACAAAACGGTCATCGCCGGAACCGATGCGCTCGACGATGTCCACGTCGTGGTCACCGTCCTGGACGCAATCGGTCGAGCGATCGCAAGCTCGCCCGAAGTCACCTTGACGGTCGAATGCGGTCCCGGAGAATTTCCGACCGGGCCGACCATCGCGTTCGGCCCCGACAGCGACGTGGCCATCCGGGATGGCCAAGCCGCCATCGAGCTCCGGTCGTACTACGGGGGGACGACGGTCATCCGCGCTCGCTCACCCGGGTTGGAGGACGCGACACTCGCCGTCGTGACCGAGGGCTCGCCCCGGTTCGTTCCGGGCGAAACGCCGCCGGCCGCGCCGCGACCGTACGTGCGCTTCTCCACGGCCGGCAACGCCGCGCCCGCGCTTGCTCTCGGAAGGGATGCGCCCGCCCGCGCTTCCGGCGAAGCTCCCGACCACCCGGCGCGCCTCGCCAACGATGGCCGCGACGAGACGTTCTGGTCCGCGCCGAACGACGCGCCGGGCGCCTGGTGGGAAATGGATTTGGAGCGCCTGTGCGTCGTCCAGCAGACGACGATCACGTTCCCCTCTGCAGGGAACTACCGTTACAAAGTGGAGACATCCGACGACGGTCGGACGTGGCATCTGGCCGTCGACGAAACCGAAACACGCGCCGAGGATCGGCAGCGCACCGATTCCTGCACACCGGGCAGCGCGGGGCGCTTCGTGCGAGTCACGTTCACGGGTCTGCCGCCGAACACGCCGGCCCGCATCAGCGAAGTGCGGATCGACGGGCATGTTCGTACAGGTTCCCCGCAAGAAGGCGATCGGCATCGTTAACACGGTCTCAGCAGACCCGATCCCAGCCTTTCGCCGCGGGCTGGAGCGTATTGCACGGTGACTTCCGTTCCTTCGTCTCAGGCGCGTGCGGCCGAACGGTGCATGCTCCACACGGCGTATGCGTCGCCACCGGGGGCCACTTTGCGGCGGCTGGCGAGCGCGAAGCCGCTCCTCTGATAGAAGACAACGTTCCGCTCAGTGTGGGTCGTCAGCACGACGGGCAGAGACCTCGCCTCGCTCGAGGTAGACAGCTCGAGCGCTGTCTCCAGCATGTGCGTTCCCAGCCCGCGTCCCTGTAGGCGCGGGGCAACGGCCATCATGTGCACGTGGCGGTGAGCGTGGCCGGGGACGATCTGTTCCTCGAGGTCATCGTATAGGCGTTTCAGGACCAGGAGCCGCCGTACCGCGCGCGCGCCGTTGCGCACGGCGAAGGGGAGGAGCCCTCTGCGAAGCATCGTCAGCAAGGATATGGAGATCCCTCCGGGTGGCCGAACCGTGACCGTCGCCACGACCTCATCGCGCTCGGTCAGCACGTAACTGCAGCGATGGGGAAGATGGGTCCGGAGATTCCGCGCGAAGAAGTCCGCGAGCCCACGAGATCGCTCGGCCGCTCGCGGGAACAGGAATCGATAGGCGGGATCGTCGTCCATGGCCTGCGCGAGCAACCGAGCAACGGCGGGCACCTGAGAAGAGACGATAGGGGCGGCAACCGGGCGCGACGCGCAAATCATACGCGGATGGTGCAATGCGGGCCCGCCGACTTCAATTCCGAGTCCGGTCCAACGTGGCAGTGACCATGCTCCGCCTCCGGTTGCGGGGTGCGAGTGGCCATGGAACGAAACTAGGACGAGCCGACGCGTCTCCAAATTAACCCTCGGGCGGAGTAGCCTGCCAGCATGCGAGGGCTTCACCGATCACTGCGGTTGGCGGCGCGGTCCGCGTGGACGACGCTCGCAGCATGCAGCGCCGCTTGCGGAGGGTCGGTGGCCACGCGCGGAATGGATGGCGCGGAGTCCACCAAGCACGACGCGGGCGTAGCGGTTCGGTACGGCGGCACCGACGGCAGTGCGGATGTAACCTCGATTGACGATGGCGCACTACAAAGCCCTATGGCTCCGACTGAGGATACGGGAGCGAGTATCGAGGCGGACGGGGAGAAAAATGCGGTAGACGCCGCTCCGGATGGGTCCTCGATTGAGGATGGCGCACTGCAGAACCCAATGGCTTCGACCGACGATACGGGAGCAAGCAACGACGCCGAGAGGGAAAATGCGGTGGACGGCTATCCGCAGTGGTGGAGCCCCGAATGCGCTCAGTCCGGGGGCCAGTGCACGGATCCGACATGTTCCTCGATAACACTTCTGGTCTCGCCGACTGCCTGCGGCACGCCCGAAGCCATCACGGTGGGTTGTCTTCCCACCGGCATGGGTACCGTTGGCTGGGCGTGTTTGGTCCGGCTCTCCGACCGCGAAATTATCTTTACGCTGGCATGGCCGCCTTCGACGGCGGGGTTGGAGACATGCACTGAGGCGGGCCTGGCGCCGGGGTTGGGGAATCCGGGGCCCGGCCAGGTGTGCAGCGACCGATGAGCTGGTGTTTCTCGGCATGCCCGCGCTACGGGGAAGGTGTTGCGCCGCCGTCTTGAGACATGAAGCAGAGGGGGTCGGACGCAGGACAGGGATCGCAGATTCCGGTGAGGCAGTTGTACCCGGCCGGGCACCGGATCGCGCAGTCGCCGCAGTTGTTCGGGTCATTCATGAAGTCCACGCAGCCGTCGAAGCACGCCCAGAGCCCTGCCGGGCAACTGGCCTGGCACATCGATGCGACGCAGCTCTCCGTCACGCCCGGTACCAAGAAGCACGCCTTACCGCAGCCGCCGCAGTTCTTGGGGTCGGTCTCTACATTGACCTCGCATCCGTCCGAGGCCAGCGCGTCGCAATCCGCGTAGCCCGCGCTGCACGCCACGATGACGCAAGCCGAGGAGCTGCAGGTTTCGGTTGCATTCGTCTGGTTGCAGGCGCTGCCGCAAGCGCCGCAGTTGTTCGTGTCGCTCTGCAAGTTCACGCAGGCATCGCCGCACAGGGCCTCGCCGACCGGGCATTCACTGACGCAGCTGCCGTCAAGGCAAGCCGCAGCTTCTTGAGCGATACCGGCGTCCAGCGGACTTGGAGCCGCGTCCTCCCCCGCTTCCGCATCGGGCGGGACGATCACGTCCGGCGGCTCGCTTGCTTCGGGCACAACGCTGGCGTCCAGAAGCACGGGGGACACGGTATCGGGGGACGCTGCATCGAGGGACGCTGCATCGGGGGCCGAAACGCCGGCAGGGGTGCATACGCCCGCGACGCACGAATCCCCTGCGGCGCAAACGTTCCCGCACGCCCCGCAATTGTTCATGTCGCTCTGAAAGTTGGTGCAAAGAGCGGTTTTGCCCCAAGCTTCGACGCAACAGTTCGCCGCTCCGTCCGGGCAGAGCCCGTCGCCACGTTCCTCGCGACCTCTGACGTCGTGCTCGTCTACAAGCGCGTAAGTCGCCGTGGTGTGCGTCGTCGCTTTTCCTTCGCAGGAGAGCTCGCAAATGCCCAGTTTCGCCCGGCGATCCCGCTTATGCCACAACGTGGATGTGGACTGACCGATTGTCGGGGCCAACCCAGACGCGGACTGGCCGGGCGATGCATCAGGTGTGCTCGAACAGGCCGTGAGCCCCCAGAAAGTCGTCGCCAAGATTCCAAATGCCATGTTTTTCATTTCGGTCCATCTCCCATTGCGTCGCTGCTTTTCTTCAACGAACATCCACGACTCGCCGCGGGACGCGGAGCGCGCGGTTCCTTCCCCACTCCCCCAATTTTTGAAACTGGCTCTTGGCTAGGGGGTCTTGGAGTGCCGGTCCATAGTATTTATGTTGACCTTCCCGGGGGTTGACGGAGCGAACACGGATGCGAGCTCACCGTCCCAGCCTGAGGAAGCGAGCGGAGCCACGAGAGGACTCCGCATTCCAGTCATCGAGTAGCAGGTCGCGTCGCCATGGCGACCGAGGTAGTGATATCTTCCTCGACCATGTACGCAGTCGTCCGGGCACTTTGCTCCGACCAGTGCGCCGGGCGAGCGACAGGAACCCCGGGCGGGAGCGCAGCACGTGCCGAGGTGGTTGCTGCGCTGCGCGGGGCTGGACTCGACCCGTTCGAGCAGCCCATCCCGAGCTGCAAGGGCGCCAACGTGCTCGCACCCATCCGGGGAGACGACGACCGGTGGGTCCTCGTCGCAGCTCACTACGACCATCTCGGTCGAGCCGGTGGTCAGACGTATCGCGGTGCCGATGACAATGCGGCCGCAGTCGCGATTCTCATCGACGTCGCGAGCACCATCGCACGAACAAGACCCAAGGGCCGTGGGGTCCTCTTTGCCGCGTTCGACGCGGAGGAGCCGCCTTACTTTCTGAGCGATTCGATGGGTTCTGATGATGCTCTGCATGGATCTGGTCGGGCACGCGATCGGCGGCGCGGGCCTGCCCGACGCGGTGGCGAAGTCGGTCTTCGCCTTGGGTGCCGAACGAAGCGACGGTACCGCCGCAGTCGTCGATGAGCTGGCGAGCGCGGTGCCCGGCGTGCAAATCCGCCGCGCCGACGCCGAGATCGTCCCGCCGCTCTCGGACTATAATGCGTTCTGGCGCCGCGAGGTGCCGTTCCTGTTCCTCACGAATGGTCGCTCGAGCCGATACCATACGCCGCAGGACACGCCGGAGCACCTCGATTACGCGAAGATGGCTGCGACGGCCCGATGGATAGAACGCTTCGTGCGTGCGGCCTGCGAGCGCCCCGAACGACGCGTCGCCTTTCGCGCCTCGGCACGCGACGACGCATCCACGCTTCGCTCCGTGGACGCAATCACCGTAGCGCTCGAAGCACTCGATCCTCGAGCGTCGCTCGCTCGTGGCATGGCCGCGGAGCTCTTGAAATCCTGCGATGCCGAGGGACGCCTTCCGGAGGCGCGCCGTGAGGAGGCGCCGGCGCTCATTGCCATGATCGAAAGAGCCCTCCAATAGGCGGCGCGGCACACGGGGCTCCGGTCGTCCAGCCTTAACGCACCGAAAGCTATGTACGAGGCAGAATGCACACGAGGTATGGCGTTCCTTTGCATTCAAGGAGTCCTGGCGCATCGGAACCCGACGACGGCGGGGTCCGACTGGCTATCGTTGCCGTTGCGATCCATCGGTCCGGGCAGGACGGAGTCGAATGCGCCGCCGCCACGCGCCACCCGACTGTCGCCTGCCGTTGTATCGGCGCAGTCTATGCAAGGTTGGACGTACGCGGCATACCAA
>JBAULD010000998.1:0-2768 GCA_049578005.1 Polyangiaceae bacterium | reverse complement strand
GGGGCTTTCGAGCGGCGTTGCCGAGAGGCGTGACGGACATCACAGGCCTGTTCAGAGAACGCCTGATTGCACGGGCCGATCGGATGGCGACCGGGGCTTCCGAGCGGCGCTGGGAGAGAGGCCGGCTCGGTGGGGCTTTCACGCGGCAGGGTAGGGGGCTTTCGAGCGGCTGTCCGAGAACGCCAGCCCGGGGCTTTCGAGCGGCACCCCAGGGGCTTTCAAGCGCACGCCCGGCTTCTGAGCGGCAGTGGCGTTCCGAGCGCTGGTCGGAGAGAGCGGGACCCCCGCCAAAAACGGGCTTTCGAGCGGCACTTGCCGGGCCTGCGGGCGGCGGTCCGGGGGCTTCAAAGCGGCCGCCGGGGGCTTCCGAGCGGCAAGACCCCCGGGGCTTCCGGGCGTCGCATGGGGCTTTCGGGCGGCAGCGGCTCTGGGCCTTGAAAAGGCCCGCCAAGCAATTAGGGCCCGCATTTCAAAGTGTTACGAATCGCACCCGAGGCGCCCACTCCTTGCCGCCGCGGGAGCGGATCCGATCTGATTTGGATGAATGGATAGATCCATCGATCCCTGCGCATCGAGCTCGCGGCAGCTCGGAGTGCGTTTGACGGACGCACCCCAGATTGTCGTCCTTCCGGGAGGGCTTTCGGGATCGCCGCTCGGAGGTCCTTCCCGCCGGCTCTCACGCAAGAGGGCGGCCTTTGCCGCCGTGCTGAACGAATGCTCGGCGTCCTACACCCTGACGCGTCCGGGATCAGGCGGTTCTTCGCGTCGCTCTACACGTCTCGCTAGAGTCGACCAAATTAACCCTGTAGGCACCATCCAACTATGGCTTTCATGCAGAACGGCTGAACCGGAATTGACGTTCTCGCAGAAGTGAAGGCTTTTGATCGTCGGCGGTATGCCCGACGAGGGCGGAAGACCCGGATCCATCAGCAAAGCCCGTTAGGGTACTTTCGTGGAGGCCATGGCGGCTCGCTTGCGTACCACATACAGCGAGGATCCGTAACTCGCCGTCCGATCCAAACACTTCCACGGAAACAAAGACGCGCTTCGCTCCGATCTGGCGATCACGATCGCCGATCCGCGCGATCACGACGAGGCGATCACGATGCGCGGAATCCCCACCCGCTAACCCGCGAAGGCCCAGACCGCTGGGCGCACGAAAGGGCAGGGAAGGCGGCTATCGCTGGAGCAGGTCGAGGCCGAAGAATAGGCGGAGCCACGCCTCGAGGTCTTCGAGCTCGACGGCGCGGCCGGATGCGACGAGGAAGGACTTGATGTTGGAGCTGAACCCGGAGCCGCTGAAGACGACGAGGCCGGGAATGGGCCAGGCGGCGATATCCTGGATGATTGCGGGAATCTTCTCCTCGGCGCTCCCCGAAGTGCCCTGATACTTGCACTCGAGGCCGAGACGGCGTTGCGTATCCGGGTGGGTGAGAACGACGTCGATGAGCCGCTCAGCGCCCCAAATTCTCCGGCCGCACCTGTACTGCTCGCGGGCCTGTAGCCCAAGCGTTTCCGCGAGGGCGACGACCGCCTTGCATAGGGCGTCCCCGCTCGCGACGGCGGCCGCTCTTCCGGCCATGGCTCAGGTGATGAGCAGCTCGACGACTGCGCCGCGAGCGGTGGCCTTGCTGTTGACGAGCCGCGTGGCCGACACCTCGGAAAGCGTAAATCCGCGGGCGTACAGTTTGCGGACCGCGGGCGCGGAGGAGTTCGAGAGCAGGACGCGAACGCCGCGCTCTTTCAAGCGCAGCGCCGTGTCGCGCAGCCGTGTCTGCTCGGCATCGCCGAATCCCCGAGACGTGTACGCCGTAAAAGAAGACGTGGTCGACAGCGGCACGTAGGGAGGGTCGAAGTACACGAAGTCGCCGGCCTTGGCTTTCTCGACGACGGCCTCGAAGTCCTGGACGCGCAGGTCTGCGTCGGCGAGCGCCGCCGAGCATGCGCGCAGTGCGGGCTCGTCGCAAATCGTGGGGTTGGCGTAGCGCCCGAAGGGCACATTGAAGCGGTTCCCGCGATTGACCCGGTACAGGCCGTTGAAGCCTGTCCTGTTCAGGTAGACGAACCACGCGGCCACCTCGGCGTCCGTGCCGTCGTCGATGTTTTTCTCGCGGAAGCGATAGAAGAACTCGGGGTCGTGCGGGTAGTCCCGGAGCAGCCGGATAACTTCGTCGACGCTCTTGCGCACGCCCTTGTAGGTGCGAATCAGTCGCTCGTTCACGTCGGCAAGCACGGCTTTTTTGGGGCGCAGCGCGAAGAACAGCGCGCCGCCGCCGACGAACGGCTCAAAGTAACGGCCAGGATTTGCGGGTGCGCGCTGGAGCAGGGAAGGCAGTAGCTGGCGCTTTCCTCCGGCCCACTTGAGGAACGGTCGGCTCGCGGCCGGTTCGCGAACCACCTCGAGCGCTGCGCCGCTCTCTTCCAGCTGCTTCGCCGCCGCTCCGAGCCTACGCATCCCTGGTGTTGGATACGTTAACTGAACGGCCGGGCAGCGTCCAGGGCTCACGAAGGATGTGGCGATCGCGCACGACTGAACGAGGTCCGGCGAAGATCCGCAACATGTAAGGCACAAGCTAACGAGACAATTCTGTCTGAAGCGTAAGATACAAGGGCCAAGGTCTCCCGTCATATTTGATGGGCTCCATCCCCATGGCCGCCCTTCTCGACTCGGCGGACGCGCGCGCGTTCACGACAGTGACGAATGCGGTCTGTCCGCTAGCCGTGCTCCTTGCGGGCCTGCCGCGCCGCCTTCTCGGCCGCCTTCCTTT
>JBAULD010000997.1:0-3578 GCA_049578005.1 Polyangiaceae bacterium | reverse complement strand
CGTTTTCCGAATCTTTCGCCTTCGGGACCAGTGAGTGTGTCGTTAGCGAACTCCAGCGTCGCGCCGAGAAGCGGGACCGTTTCCATCGGAAGCACGACTCTTGCAACTCTGTCGCAGGGTGGAGTCGCATGGGAGGGTGCTTGTCGTTGAGATAGCGTTCAGAAGCGACGGCCGTTGCGGTAAGCAGGCTGCGGGACGATCGCGGATGGCGAGCCGGGATGGCGCGAGCTCTTGCCGATACAGCCCCCCAACGTCCGCGCGCTGGGGTTTGGCCGTGGAGGTCCGTGCTTCGCCACGCATCGAACCAGTCGGCGAGGCGGTGACGAGCGCCGGGGGGCGAGCTGCCGCCGGGCCAGACCAGGAGTCTCCGATCTGCCAGCGGCGGTGACCGACGAGGAATCCCTCGGGGGTACACGCGGTTTCCCACCGCCGGGCAGCAAAGTTGTTCCACGAGGTCTTGATCGCGGGCGTAGCCGGAAATAGCTGCCTTTCACTGTTGCCCCTCATAGCTCGTCGGACAAGTGTGCGGCGACCTACCACGCCGGACCAACAACGCGTGCGACTCGTAGCGGACATCATCAACAGAGACTTCGAGGCGTGGCTCCGGGGTCCGTCCACGATGGAGTCTTCTAGACTCCGAGCCGAAAGGAAGCGCACCGCGACCGAGACACCGGGCTAGGCGGCCGCCAGCTCAACAAGCGCGGTTCTAAATTCATCCACGTAGGGACGCCAACGATTCGTGCGAAAAACCCGCGCCATTGACCATCGCCGTGGCCACAAAGCCAAAACTCAAGCCAAAACCCACCAGGGCCGAAAGGGCTACCGGCGGGAACGGCTGACCGAAGCGCACCCCTTCGAAGGTCTGCGCTTCATTGATGTAGCGCTGCGTCGTCGCCAGGTCGTCGTGCCCTGCGGCACGCTGGACCTTGAGCGTGTTTGCTCGCTTGGTTCAGCCCGAGCCAGCCTTCAACACCGGCGCGCCCAACCGCAACAGCGCCGTCCTGCTTTAGCCACTTCAAGGGAGGCAGCACGTCTCGTCGGGGTACGCACAAGAGTCAGGGGGCCCGACACCGTGACCGCCGCACCCGCTCGCGAGGGTACCGCAAGAGCCGCCCGCGTCGGCACAGGCCGGGAGCGCATCGACCGGGGACGGAAAGCAGGCCACGCCCAATTGACAGATTCCAGCACGGCAGCACGGCCCCACGGATATGGCGCAATCTCCGAAAACGACGCACGCGGCCGCGAAGGTCTTTGAGACGTCCGCTTGATACTGGGTGAGGGCGCTCGTGCGGATGGCTGCGGATGGACACCTACCCGCGCCGGGGTAGCAAAAGCTGCCTTCCGCGACGGCGACGCAGTCCGAGTCGGTCGTGCAGGACTGGTCGTAGTTCGAAGCCTGGATGACCTGCGCATCGGGGTCGTCGCACGACTGCGACTCGCCGGCCTGTCCCACGATGCAAACGTGGTCGATGCAGCAGTAGACCTGAGGCCCGGGTACCTGGTGAGCGGTGCAGTCTTGCGGACTTTCGCAAGGGTACGCCGCGGGCGCCTCGTCCGATTCTGCGTCTGCGGAGCCTTCGCCGACCGTGCTTGCATCGGCGGTCTCAGCGCTGAGCCTGCCCATCCCGCCGTCCTTTCCTTCGACGAGAGACGTGGCCCGCCCGCCGCACCCCGTCCCCAGGATGAGCGTGGCGGACGCAAGAGCCCACCAGCGTTGGCAAGGGCGGGAAGTGAATTCGGCGGGAGTCGAAATGCTGACTTGGTTCACAGGCACATCCCCGCGCGGCAGGATGGTACCGCCAAAGCGGGCAAGACCCCACCGCGATGCATGCGGCGACGAATGTCTTAGACACTTCCGCTTGATACTGGGCGAGGCGCTCGCGCGGATGGGTGCAGAGTGGGCACGTGCCCGCGCCGGGATAGCAATCGTTGCCTTCCCCTACGGCGACGCAGTCCGAGTCAGCCTGAGCGCTCGGCCTGCCTGGCTCTCCTCCTCGTAAACGCTGTGTGCCGGCCCAACGGGCAGTCGTGGACTCCGGGCCCTGCGGATCGCATCGCACGGCTCGTCATGCTGACCGGTGCTTGTGAGGCGCCCCGGCTTGGCCGATCGTTCATTCGAGAAACATGAGCCAGCCCGAACTGGTACCCGCCCCTGGCCCCGCGATCACCGTCCCTCGAGACCCGCTCGCCCTGGCCTTGCTCAAGGTCATGCGCCCCAAGCAGTGGACCAAGAATGGCTTGTTGGCGGCGGCACTGGTCTTCTCCGGGCAGTTTTTCGATCCCCAGCGCTTGGGGCGCGTGGTGCTCGCGGTCACGGCCTTCAACCTGCTCTCGTCGTCGGGCTACGTCCTCAACGACTACCTCGATCGCGAGGCCGACAGGAGGCACCCGAAGAAGCGGACGCGCCCCATCGCGTCCGGCTCGCTGTCCGAGGGACTTGCGCTCCCATGGATGGCGATCGTCCTCCTGGGCGGCCTTGGCATCGCCCATTGGCTGTCGCTGAAGTTCCTGGTCCTGTCGGTGCTCTACCTTGTTACCACAATCTCCTACAGCCTCTATTTCAAGCACAAAGTCATCCTCGACGTGATGGTCCTCGCCGCCTGCTACGTGTGGCGTGCGATCGCGGGCGCCGTGGCCATCGATGTCCGCGTCTCGCCGTGGTTCTTTCTGTGCACAGCGTTCTTCGCGCTCTTCCTCGGTTTCGCCAAACGCAAGGCGGAACTCGTCCAAGTCGGCAAGGTGGGGACCCGCAAGAACCTGCGTGAGTACAGCCAGCCGATGCTCGAGCAGTTCCAGGCGATCGTCACGTCGTCCACGATGGTGTCTTACGCCCTCTATACGGTGCTCGGGACGAACACATGGATGATGCTCACCATCCCGTACGTGCTCTTCGCCATGCTCCGGTACATCTACCTCGTCGAGCAGAAGGGCGAGGGCGGGGCGCCCGACGAGACCTTGCTCAAAGACGGCCCCATGCTCGTCACGGTGGCGCTCTACGTGCTCACGGCGGTCGGAATCATGTCGGCCGAGAAGGTCGGATGGATCTCGTGAGCGCGGGCCGCGATCGGGCAAGGCGCTCGACGCCCCTGATCCGCCAGCGCATCGTGGGCGACGCCATCGTGCCCGTCCTCAAACCGCGGAGATCGACTGGCTTCCCGGCGCCTTCATCGCTCGCGCAGCGGAGGTGACGCACGAACGTGGCCCCTGCCGATTCGCGCGGCCGAGCACGAGCGACGACTGCGCAACCGCGCACGCAGCGGCGCGCCCTCCGTTGGTCACGGGCGCTCGACCGATTCGGGGGGGCCGTGCCAGACGCCGTCGCATCGTGTTCATCGAACTCTCCATGCGCAACTTCGTGTTCGCCGCAACGACGCGCACGCCGTCAAAGGAATGTTCGCGCAACAGCTTTGTAACGCGACCCCCCTCGGCGTGACACCGACTCTCATGATTCGCGACCGAGACAGGGTCTGGCGGCCCCCGACGGTCAGCACAGCGGCGCGCACGTCGAAAAGGCGGCCGCGGTGACGATGCCGGGAACCTTGGCGATTAACTGTACCGAGGAGTCGGCCGTGTGAAGG
>JBAULD010000996.1:0-4917 GCA_049578005.1 Polyangiaceae bacterium | reverse complement strand
CTTCCGGGCCGGTCACCCAATACCAAGTCCGCGGAAAGCCATCCATGCCGTTGGTCGACGCGCCAAGCCATCCGTCGCCGCTTGCCTTCTGCAAGACGAAGGCGTTCTCTCCCGCGCTCGTGATCGTCGCGAGATAGCCAGACAGGCCCAAGTAGCTGCGCGCGGCGGCGGCAGTCTCGGCGTCCGTCCAGGTCAATGAGTCCATCACGAACTCATAGAAGTGTCCGGTGCCCGAATACGGCACGGCGGCTCCCAGACCGAACGTGACCGTTCGAGGAGAGGTGCTTGGTACGGTGGCTGTGTCCGAGTACGTCACCGAGCCGAGCGCGAGTTGGTAGTTGGCCGCGGTGTCTGACCCGCTGAGCGTGAGCACTCCGGTGGCGACCGAATACGAGGCGGTGATCGCCCCCACGGGGCTGGGAAGGGCGAGCACGTCCTCCGAGGGGACGAAGCCGGACCCGATCGAGACGGTCGCGCCCGTCAGGTTCAAGGAGGCGGCGACGCTCACCCCTGGGTCGACCGCAACGGGGTTTCCACAGCAGTACGCCGTGGTCACCCCGCTCGTGTTCGAGAGGGTGTAGGTATCGGGAATCGCCTCGGCCGTTCGGGAGACCAGGATGGACATCGCGATGAAAGCGGCCGCGAGGCCTTGCACTCGACCGAAGAACATTGTTCCCCCTCGATGGCTCGCGGGCTGGAGCCGCAGCCTGAATGAATACTCACTGGAGGTTCGACGCGGCCTCCACAGCGTGTCAAGGCCCAAAACCGGTTAGGAAGGGTCTTGTTGGGTCGTCGAAGAGCGGGTTTACTCCTCTCATGTGCGACAACGATTCCTTCGACGACATGGTTGCGTACCGCCTTCGCTCCGAGCTCCTGTCGAGGCGAGGCTTCAGCTCTCTCTCTCTCGGCCTCGGCGCGGGCATCGCGTCGCTCCTGCCGATCGGCTGCAAATCCTCAGATCCCGCGCCCGGTCCGGTGCCCGCGCCGACGGCGGCGGCATCGGGAACAGCGACCGCGACGACCGAGTCCGAGGTGAGCATCACGACTCCCGACGGCGCGTGCGACGCTTACTTCGTACATCCCGCGACCGGCGTGGCGCCGGCGGTCCTCGTCTGGCCGGACATCTTCGGTCTCCGTCCTGCGTTCCGCCAGATGGGAAAGCGGCTGGCGGAGTCGGGATACGCCGTGCTCGTGGTGAACCCCTTCTACCGGACGAAGAAGGCGCCGACGTCGGCTCCCCACGCGGACTTCCAAGATCCGGCGACGCGTGACGCGTTGATGGGGCTGGCCCGTACGCTCACGCCGGAGACCGAAGTCACCGACGCGAAAGCGCTGACGGCGTGGCTCGACCAGCAACCGTCTGTCGACAAGTCTCGCAAAATGGGAACGACGGGGTACTGCATGGGCGGGCCGCTCGTCATGCGCACGGCGGCGACGAATCCGGATCGCGTCGGCGCTGGCGCGACGTTCCACGGCGGAGGCCTGGTGACCGACAAGCCGGACAGCCCGCACCTTCTGATTCCGAAGATGAAGGCGCATTTCCTCGTCGCGATCGCCGCCAACGACGACGCAAAGCAACCGGATGCCAAGGCGGCGCTCAAAGCCGCGTTCGCCCAAGCGTCCCTCCCGGCGAGCGTCGAAGTGTTCGAAGGGACGATGCACGGCTGGTGTCCGCCGGATTCCCAAGTGTACAACCACGACGCAGCAGAGAAGGCCTGGGCGGAGCTGCTCGCGCTCTTCAAGAGTGCGCTCGGGTAGAGACGAAAATCTCCGGTTCGCGCCGAGCACCGATGAACCCCAAGGTAGATGCGTTTCTGAAGCGGCAGGACAAGTGGCGCGCGGAGTTCGAGAAGCTCCGCGAGATCCTCCTGGACAGCGGGCTGTCCGAAGAGCTGAAGTGGGGTCAGCCTTGCTACGATCTCGACGGCAAGAACGTCGCGCTCATCCACGGCTTCAAGGAGTACTGCGCAATCCTGTTTCACAAGGGCGCGCTCCTCCAAGACCCCAAAGGCGTCCTTGTGCAGCAGACCAAGAACGTGCAGGCCGGCCGGCAAATCCGGTTTACGAGCATCCAAGAAGTGACCAAGCTCGAGAAGACGGTCAGGGCCTACGTGCGCAAGGCGATCGACATCGAGCGTGCTGGGCTGAAAGTGCCGTTCAAGAAGACCGAGGACCTCGAGCTACCCGAGGAGTTCGAGTCCAAGCTCGCTGCGAATGCCAAATTGCGATCGGCCTTCGGCGCCCTGACGCCGGGTCGGCAGCGAGCGTACATCTTTCATTTCTCGCAACCAAAGCTGTCGACGACGCGGGCGGCTCGCGTGGAGAAGCACATCCCGAGGATCCTCGAGGGGCTCGGATTGGACGATTAGCGGAGCCGGTGCGACGATGACGAAGATTGCGGACGTCGTCCGCGTGCTGCTCGGGCTTTGAGGCGCTACATTCCGATGATGGGCGACCCGGCCAAACGGCGCGCGACCTACGAGGACCTCCTCGCCGTCCCTGGGCACCGCATCGCCGAGATCGTGCACGGCGTGCTCATCACGCAGCCGAGGCCGGCGTCGCTTCACGCCCGCGCGTCGTCGCGACTGGGCATCGACCTGGGCGGCCCGTTCGACCGCGGGAAGGGTGGCCCGGGAGGCTGGATCATCCTCGACGAGTCCGAACTCCATCTTCATGGTGACGTCGTGGTCCCGGACCTGGTCGGCTGGCGCCGCGCGCGCATGCCCGAGCTTCCCGACGCTTCCTCCTTCGAACTCCCTCCCGATTGGGTGTGCGAGGTGTTGTCGCCCTCCACCGCCGGGATCGACCGAGCCGAGAAGATGCCCATCTATGCGCGCGAGCACGTCTCGTATGCATGGCTCGTCGACCCCATCGCGAAGACGCTCGAGGCCTACGGGCTCGAAGGCGACCGGTGGGTCATGCTCGGAACCTGGCGCGAGGACGCCAAAGTCCGTGCCGAGCCGTTCGCGGCAGTGGAGCTCGAGCTCGCCGGGCTCTGGGCAAAGTAGGCTCGCGCTGCATTAGGACGCTTTTTCCGGTCGAGGGTATCGACAGCGATGTCCCTTGCCTCATGCCGGAGGCGGCAACACGTCCGCCACGACGAGCTCGACGTCGGGGTACGCGACGAGTGCGAGCCGCTCCCCTCGGCCGTGGTGCGTCAGCCGCGCGTACGACGTCGGGCCCGGCTCGCGATAGACCTCGATCCGGGCATCCGGGATATTCACGATCCAGTACTCGGTTACCCCGGCTGCGGCGTAGAGAGCCGCTTTGGCCCTGTCGCGGGCCAGAGACGACTCGGCCACTTCGATGATGAGCCAGGCTTTGCTCGGGGCCTCTTGCAGGTAGTCGCCCCCCGGCACGACGGCGACGTCCGGCTGCGGCTCGGACTCGTCGGGAGCGGCGAAAGGCGATTGGATGTGGACATCCGCGCGGTCTCCGAGTGCGAGGACGAGCGCCTTGCCTAATCGCTTCACACTGTAGACGTGCGGTCCCCCGATAGGGCTCATGCTGACTATCCGACCATAGAGGAGCTCCACGTGGGCGTCCTCGAGCACGCCTCGGCGGACGAGGTCCTCGTACTCGGCTCGGCCGAGGGTCCGGTCCCTGTCTTCGTACGCGACCGCCATTGCACTGTAAGCTTAGGAGCGCGAGCAGGCACCGTCGAGGCGGACGTTACCCCGTCTTGCCGAGGCCGGCGCACGGAGTGCGCGCGAGGGCCGCGCTGCGCGGCCGAACTCCATCACTACCTGTTGAGGAGAATGATCGGCTGATAGTGGGGATAATACGCGGAGCCCGCGACGGGATCCCAGGTAATGGCCATCCTCTGGAACCCGAGCCTTCCGGCTTTCGTCGGAGTGACGGTGACGTAAGCCTTCTCGCCGTTCTGTCCGGAAGGCTTGTCGATCGTGACCGTCGCCGTCCCATTGCTATAGGGGTTGTAGCTCTGATCCTGGAGCGTCACCGCGGGGAAGTCGTAGGCGATCGTCCACGGTTCCGTAGGTCCGTCGCTGTAGAAGCCCACCTGGAACGTGACCGGTTGCCCGACCGGGGCGTGAAGCCCGCGCGTCGTCATTACGCTCATTCCGACCGCGGTCAAGTCGAGAGTGAACGTCGACTCCTGCGCGGGGAAGAATGTCATTCCGGAGTACGCTCCGTTTGGCACCGGGACACATGGGTCGTGTCCCGCGACGGCATGGGCGTTCGACCAGATCCGCTGCACTCCGTACGGAAAGCTCGACGACTCCACGTAGTACGAGTCGGCCCAGTTCTCGCACGCATCTCCGATTTCGTTCCCGAATTGGCCCGTATATAGCGACCACGCGAGGTGGTTCGAATCAAAGTTGTCGTAGCCGACCAGATTCGTCGTCTCGGCACCGAATGGGTTGGTCGCAGCCTCCACGTACTCGTGCGACGCCGACTGCTCGAGCTGGGTGAGAGTCTGCGATGGGCATGCGGCGATGATCGCGTACGGGACGAGCTTCCCGTTGACCAGCGCGGTGTCGTGGAAGCTGAGACCGCCGTCCTGGCAAAACGATCGGACCGTGTCGGGCTCGTATACAACAGTCGAAGCGGGGATGAAGATGGCGTACACGATCGGGATTTCGACGCCGCCGTCGGGGTTGATTGGCGGCGGCCACGGCGGGTTGGCCGCCGCGTCGCCCGCGTCCGGTACCGCTTCGGGCCCTCCTGCGTCAGGCGTTCCTGCTTCGGCGGCTTGTGCGTCCACGCCCCCTTCGAGCGCGCCTGCCTCCGAGCCCGCATCGGCGGCTTGTGCGTCCGCGCCTCCTTCGAGCGCTCCTGCCTCCGAGCTTGCGTCGGGGGGTCCCGCTTCGGGCGCTCCTGCATCGGGCAGCGTACCGCCGAGGGACAAGACCACGAAGTCTTGAAGGTCGTAGTAGCTGATCGTCTTCGGCAGCG
>JBAULD010000995.1:0-2349 GCA_049578005.1 Polyangiaceae bacterium | reverse complement strand
GTCCGCGCAGGAATGAGCTACGTCCGCGCAGGAGTGAGCTACGTCCGCGCAGGAATGAGCTACGTCCGCGCAGGAATGAGCTTCGTCCGCGCAGGAGTGAGTCTCGTATTCATGAGAGTGAACTTCGCACTCGCGCGAGTGAGCCTCGCCTTGGCGGCAGTGAGTCTCGCGTGGGCGGCACTCCGCTTCATTCTCCGGAAAGCGAGCCTCGCGTTCGCGAAGGTGCATCTCGCGTTCGAAGGAGTGAGTCTCGCACTCACGAGAGTGAGCCTCAGTCTTTGGCAAGTAAGCTTCGTTGTCCAACGAAGGAACGCAACTGCCTCGCGCGTGAGCCTCTCTCTTTCAGGACTGGGGTTTGTTCGCCGGGGATGGAACGTCATTCGTCGCGGCATGAATGAAGGATGCCGACCCCCGAGCGTATCTTCTGCACAAAGGAGCCTCGCTGTCCGACGACGGAGCTCGAGTATCGTGCAATCGAAGGCCACTCTCCCCGGATCGAGCGCCGCTCCTTTGCGAATGAACGCCGCCCCCGAGCGTCCGAGCGACGCTCAGCCAAGAGCGAGCGTGGCGCTGCCCCGCCGTTCCTGCGGTCCTGGCGGATTCTCCTTCGCGGCGCTCAAATCCCGAATCGCTCGCGGTTCGCCTTCAGGAACTCGATGTACGCCTCGGCCTCCTGCTGGGGGGCGATTTCTCCCGCCTCCACGGACTGCTCGAGCGCTCGCTTCACCTCACCCACCAGGCGCGACGGGGGCAGTCCGAACGCACGCATGATGTCGTCGCCGATTCCGCTCGGGAGCGGCGCCACCCGGGAGTCTTCGGCCGCGAGTTGCCCGATGCGTTGCTGGAGCTCTTCGATTTGCTGGAGACCGCGCCGCTTCTTCTCGGGACGCTTCGTCGTGATGTCCGCACGCGCGAGGCAAAGGAGATCCTCGAGATGCTCCCCCAGCTCGCGCGCGAATCGGCGGACGGCGCTGTCCGTCCAATCGGGCGAGTATTGGTTGGCGCGAAGGTGGTGCAAAATGAGGAAGCGAACCGTGTCTTTGAGAGACGGTTCGTACACGAACATCCCCAGTCGCCGGTCGAGCTTGTCGAACATGCGCGTCCCGACTTCCGCGTGACCGAGGAAGTGCACTTTGCCGTCCGGCGTGAACGACCGCGTTCGAATCTTGCCGATATCGTGAAAGAGGGCCGCCCAGCGGACCTCGAGCCGGGGCACCGACTGGCGCACGACTTGTTTGGTATGCTTCCAAACGTCTTTGTGACGCCACTCGCCGTCGCCAAAGCCCACCATCGCGTGCACTTCGGGGAAGAGCGCCGCGAGGGCACCGGCATCGAGCAGCTCGTCGAGGCCCCGCTCCGGATCTTCACTCATGACGACGCGATCGAGGCGAGCGCGCACTTGTCGGGCATCGAGCCGTACCGCCGCCTGAAAATCATTCGTCGTCACCGGAATCATGGCGCGCTGCAGGGGGCGGCCTTCGGCGGCCAGCGCCGCCGCCTCGAGCGCATCGAACACGTTGTCCACGTTTCCGGGTGTAGAAAGGCCTACGGGTTCGAGCGACTTCGGCAGTTCCGGCATGCGGGAGAGGGCGCTCTTAGCATGTGCGGGCGTTCCCCGAGCCGTCTCGAATGACTGAACCGCTGGCAACCGGCCATACTACCTGTAAGACGTATTCTGAGCCGCGCCGCGGGCCGCCGGGAACAGTGCCTACCGGCTCGAGCGCCTCTCGACCCCAAGAACGACCGAGGATCCATGTCGCCGTCCAGTTCGATCCGACGATCGCTACTCCGTTACGTGCCCCTTTTCGTACTCGCTTCGGCCCTCGTCATCGCCGCGAGCTGCGCGAAGAAGCTCGGGGCGTCGGACGACTTTGTCGACGACGCAGGCTCTGGGGAAATGACGTCCTCCGGCGGGGGATCGAGCAGCGGGAGCGGGTCGCCGGTGGGGACCGCCTCGCCAATGGGAGGCAGCTCCGGCGGCGGTCCCATGATCACGTTCCGGCCCGACGCGAGCAAAGACAAGTGTACCTCGGACAATCCGTGCAAGGATTTCCCTTCGGCCCCGGAATTTGCAGGCAAGGCGCCGATGAGCGCACCGATGCTGTTCGGTGACGCCGGAACGGGGTCGGCCACGGGCGGACCCTGTCTTGCCGAGCCCGCGGACACCGCGCTCTACCCGAAGAACTGGCTGCGCCCGCGCGTTCTCTGGATTCCGGCGTCCGCGACGCAGACGCTCTTCGAAGTGCGCATCCACGCCGACGGCGAAGCGAACGACTACGTGGTCTACACGGACCAGAACTCCTGGACGATGCCTCTCGCGACCTGGCAGGCGATCGCTTACATGGGCGG
>JBAULD010000994.1:0-13167 GCA_049578005.1 Polyangiaceae bacterium | reverse complement strand
CATCAACATCGTCCAGATTTCCGCGCTGCTGGTCTTCTCGGTGATTGCGATTGCCTATCGATTGCAACACCCCGACGGCTCCAAAGGCTTTCAGCTCGTAAACGGCACGCCGGTCGACTACGTCGTCGCACAGGAGCAGGTCGTCGAAGACGGTAAGCCGAAGGTCGACGCCGACAAGCATCCGGTGTTGCAGAACAAGATCGACGAAAAGACGGGCGATCCGGTCCCGGAAATGAAGGACGGCAAGCCCGTCCCCTTCGTTCTCAGCTATGCGCCCGACCAGGCCGTCACGATGGAGCCCGCGGACGCCGATCACCCGAAGGAGCTGACGGAACACTTCAAGTTCCACGCGAGCGCCGGTTCCGTCGTCGCGCCGCACGGCTTTTCGTACATGTTCATCCAGGCGTGCATCGCCATCCTGATTCTGGTCGGGTTCGAGTCGGTCACGTCGATGGGTGAAGAAGCGAAGAACGCAAAGCGCGACATTCCCCGTGCTGTGCTCCTGTCCCTCGCGATTCAAGGCGCGTTCTGTTATTTCATCGAGTACTTCGCGGCCAATTACATGCTCAACTCCGGATATACGCTCGCCAATGCGGCGGCCTCCGGAGCGCCGATCGGCGACATGATGGTCATCGCCGGGACCTGGCTCTTCGGGTCCTATTCGGCGGGGCGCGCCTTCATGCTCGTGCAGGCGTTCACCGTTTTTCTCGCGCTCATCGGAACGACTCTCTCGTGCCTGTCGACCGGGGCTCGCGTCACCTACGCGATGGGCAAAGACGAAGAAGTGCCGGAGCACTTCGGAATGCTCCACGGAAAGACCGCGACTCCCCACCGCGCGATCTGGACGCTCGGCATCCTGTCGGCGGTCATCGGCATCATCACGGTGTCGATGTACCTCGGCGGGACGACTCCGTCGCCGCTCGACCCGAAGTTCCACAACATCTGGTACAGCATCGGCATCTTCGACCCCGCGCTCATCGCCAAGTTGCCGAATACGCTGATCATCGTCACGCTCGTCAGCAATTTCGGGACGTTCATGCTGTACATGCTGACGTGCATCGTGTGCATCGTGGCGTTCCGCGAACACCACATGTTCCACGGATTTTTGCACATGGTCGTCCCGACCTTCGGCCTCGTGGCGAACTTGGCCATGATGCTGTTCTATCTGCTCGGGCCGTTCACGGTCACAGGGATGAGCCTCAAAGAGCCCTACATCGCGCTCGCGATCTGCGCGCTGTGGGGCATCTACGGCGGCATCTACTTTCTCCGGAGCAGCAAGGCGAAGGCGAAGCCGTTGCTCGTCACCGAAAAGCGACCGGCCACACAGTCGCCGTGAAGCCGCGAATACCGTAGCGCCCGGGCTCCCGGGATGGGGACGGACGGTTCGGCTTCGCGGCGAGCCGTCCGCGGCGTGATGTCGATTGCAGGGGCTGTGATACACGTGACCGCGCATGCGCGAGGTGATCGTCGGTGAACGCCTTGATCAGTACGAGCTCACTGATCTCCTGGCCCGAAGCGGAATGGCTTCGATCTTCAAAGCCACCGACGTTCGATCCGGCGCGACCGTCGCGCTGAAGGTGCCGCACATGCAGTTCGAGAGCGACATCGCCTTCTACCAACGCTTCGAGCGTGAAGAGAAGATCGGCCAGAAGCTCGAACACCCGAACATCGTGCGCGTGCTCCGGCCCGAATCGAAGAGCCGGATGTACCTCGTGATGGAGTTCGCGGAGGGGAACTCCCTTCGCGCCATCATCGGCCGGCGCAAGCGGCTACCCGCGGCGGAAGCTCTCGATATTGCACGCCAGATATGCGGTGCACTCGTCTACATGCACCAGCACGGCATCGTCCATCGCGACCTCAAACCCGAAAACGTTCTCTTGACGGACGACGGGCACGTCAAGCTTCTCGACTTCGGCATCGCCATGGACGAATCGGCACGCCGGCTGACTTGGGTCGGCCTCTCCTCGACCATCGGAACGCCGGATTACATGGCGCCCGAGCAGGTGCGCGGGCGGCGCGGCGATGCGCGCACCGATGTCTATTCGCTGGGAACGATGCTCTACGAGATGATCACCGGAGAGCTGCCGCACACGGGCGCAAACGCGCAGGCCGTCATGCGCGCCAAGGTCGAACAGGACGCGCGGCCGCCGCGCGAAGTGTTTGGCGACATCGATCCCAACGTGGAAGAAATCATTCTTCGCGCGATCGATCGGTCGCCTCGTGAACGCTACGCGTCCGCCGCCGAGATGCTTTCCGACCTCCAGGACCCGACGAAGGTCGTTCCAAGGGATCGTTCGGAGCGACGTGACCGGCCGCTTCTCAGCCTGCTTCGATTTCCGCGTCGAGCGCTGGCTCCCATCGTTCTCGCGCTGGTCGTTACCGGGCTCGGGCTTCTCATCTGGGCCACGTCACGACCCGGTCCGCGTTATCACGCCGCGCCTCCCACCGCCCCCGCGGGAGAGCGCTCGGGGAGAGGACGCTGAGATGCCGGAGCACGCGCTCAACCTTGCCTGGCTGCTCGTTTGCGCGTTCCTCGTGATGTTCATGCAGCTCGGCTTCGCCATGATCGAAACGGGCTTCACCCGCGCGAAGAACGCGGTGCACACGATGGGGATGAACCTCGTCGTCTATCCGATCGGTGTCGTCGGCTTCTGGCTCGTCGGCTACGGCATTGCAATGGGAGGCGTGGGCAGCTGGCCGACGCTCGGAGGCACGGTCTCGTCGCACCACGAGTTCGGCGTACACATCGGCTCGCGCCTGCTGGGTCTCGTGGGCGCCTCGAAGTTCGCGCTGGTAAGCGTCTCGCACGATCCGTCCGATCTCGGCATGTTCCTCTTCTCGGTCGTCTTCATGGACACGGCCGCCACGATTCCGACAGGTGTCCTTGCCGAGCGCTGGAAGTTCTCGGCGTTCGCTCTCTACGGCTTCTTCATGTCGATGTTTCTCTACCCGCTCTACGCAAACTGGGTATGGGGCGGCGGCTGGCTGGCCACCCTCGGCGAAAACTTCGGGATGGGGCACGGATGCGTCGACTTCGCCGGGTCTTCGGTCGTGCACATGACGGGGGGAATCACAGGACTCGCCGGCGTACTCGTCGTCGGGCCGCGCCTGGGAAAGTTCCGGAAAGACGGGACCGTAGGTCTGATGGCCGGCCACAACTTGCCATTGGCGGTCATGGGGACCTTCGTCTTGGCGTTCGGTTGGTTCGGGTTCAACGCGGGCTCGACGTTGGCGGCGACCGACTCTCAGATCGCCGCTATCGCTGTCAATACGGTCATCTCGTCGTCGGCCGGCGCGTTGACCTCCCTTTTCTACGAGTGGCAAAGGCACAGGCGGCCGGACATCGCGATGACGTGCAACGGACTTCTCGGCGGTTTGGTGGCCATCACGGCGTCGTGCGCCTTCGTCGCGCCGTCTTCGGCGGCGCTCATCGGCGTCGTCGCGGGGCTCCTTGTTCCGTGGCTCGTGATCCTGCTCGAGCGGCGAGGGAAGATCGACGACCCCGTGGGGGCTATCACGGTGCACGGGGCCTGCGGAGCCTGGGGAATGCTCGCGCTCGGCCTCTTCGCAGACGGAAGCTACGGAGAGGGGTGGAACGGAGTTCCGGGGGCGGTGCGCGGTCTTCTATTCGGCGATCCGGGTCAACTTGCGGCTCAAGTGATGGGCATCGGGACGAACATGGTCGTCGTGTTCGGCGTATCGTTCGGGTTCTTCCGAGCCGCAGAGCGGCTCGTTGGTAATCGCGTTTCGTCCGAGGTCGAGTGGAACGGGCTCGACGGACTCGAAATGGGATCGGAAGCGTACCCGCGCGAGTAGCGGTCCCTTGGCGTCCCCGTCTAGGACGACTTGGACGGCTGCGAAGAGTCCCGAGCCAAGAAGTCGATGAGGTCGATCTTCGTCACGATCCCAACGACCTGGTCCGCCTCGGCAACGATCGCGACCTTTGCCTCGGCCAGCACGCTCTGGAGAAGCTCGAGCTTGGTGTTCGGCGTCACGGTGGCGTAATCGCTCTCCACGAGCTCGTCGATGGTCGAGTCGAGAGTCTTGTGACCGCTGACGAGATGCCGGAGGAGGTCGACCTCGGCGACGATTCCTTTGAGCCTTCCCCCTTCGACGACTGGCAATTGACTGATACCCCGCGACTTCAGCGTTTCGATGACGTCGCGTACCTTCGAGGAGAGGGTCGCGGTTACCAGTTCTCGCCCGCCGCGGTCTTTCTGCACGAGGAGATCGCGCACCGTTCCGATTCCCGGGGCGTCGTCGAGGAAGCCGTTCTCGCGCATCCAGTCGTCGTTGAAAATCTTCGACATGTACTTGTGGCCGCCGTCCGCAAGAAAGACCAGAATCTTTTGCCCCGGCTTACCGAATTGCCTCGCGTATTTGAGCGCGCCGGCCACCGCCGCGCCGCCGGATCCTCCGACGAACAGCCCCTCGAGTCGAGTGAGATCGCGAGTCATGAGAAAGCATTCGCGGTCGTCGACACGGACGATTTCGTCGATGATCTTCAGATTCATGGTCGTCGGGAAAAAGTCTTCTCCAATCCCTTCGACCTTGTACGAAAAGGGCTTCGTCACGCGACCGGTCTTTACGAAGTCGTAGTACAGCGATCCCACGGGATCGACTCCGACTATCTGAATGTCTTTATTGCGTTCTTTGAAGAATTTGCCGCAACCGCTGATCGTTCCCCCGGTGCCCATACCCGCGACGAATACGTCGAAATCTCCGTTCGTCTGCCGCCAAATCTCGGGGCCGGTCGACAGATAGTGGGCCTCGGGGTTGGCGGGATTGTTGTACTGATCGGCGTAAAACGAGTTGGGGGTCTCGGCAGCGAGTCGCTTGGCCACGCTGTAATAACTGCGCGGGTCGTCGGGCTCGACGGCGGTCGGGCACACGACGACTTTGGCGCCGAATGCGCGCAGGTGCGCGATCTTTTCCTGGCTCATCTTGTCGGGCATGACGAAGATGCACTTGTATCCGCGAAGAACGGCGAGAAGGGCGAGGGACGCGCCCGTGTTTCCGCTCGTGGCTTCGACGATCGTTCCGCCAGGGCGGAGCCCTCGCTCTTCTGCGCGTCTGAGGAGGTTCAAGGCGAGGCGGTCTTTGTGGCTACCCCCGGGATTCAAGTATTCGCATTTGACGTAGACCTCGGCGTGGACACCGGCCGCCACCCGGTTGAGTCGCACGATTGGCGTGTTACCGACCGCTTCGGTGATGTCCTGGATCGCTCCCTGCATCATGACGCGGGCATAGCATGGGCCATCCTACGTACCCTGCACGGCGCTCCCCGCGTCGTCGGACGTGGAAGGAGGATTCGGAGGCCAAGGCAGCGACCAACGCCGGTTGGTCGCTCGGTCGAGAAGCTCGAGGCGAGTTCCACGTTTCGTCGCAGGAAAAACAACGCCGATGCGCGTTCGCAATCGGCCCGTGAGCGACACGCCCGCGTCGGGCTCCGCGGCGCCGAGCAGCGGAAAATCGAACCGCACACGCTCGATCAACGCCGGCCCTTCGAAGAGCTCCAGCGCAAAGCGCCCCATTGCGCGCGGCGTCGACTGCGCCGCGGGAAGCTCCAGCCCACGGATCGCCTGGAGCCACACTTCACCGCGGTCCCATCGGAGATCGAACACCCACTGGCCACGTTCCACGAGCGCGGGCGGATCGGCCGGTGTGGACGAAGTCGCTCCGTCGGGGGCAGCGACGGCGAGAGGTCCGGCATCGAGGACGCGGCCAACGTCGATGGTGCGGCGCGGGTCTGCGGCGAGTGCTTCGAGCACCCCAACGACGCACGAGGCAGTCGCGAGAAAGGTCACCCAAGCGCGCATGACGTCACGAGCCCCCACGCGTCCGGGTCGCCCCCAAGAAGCACCCACAAGTCTCGAAGATCGACCGAGATCGGCGAAGAGACCACGAATGGATCGCCGCTGTCGTCCGGCACGGCGACGCGCGCCGCGTGGAGAGCGATCCGGCGGGGCTCGACCACACGACCGCTCGGGAGCGTGATACGGGCCGGACCGCCGTACGCTCGATCGCCGACGAGGGGCGCGCCCGCGTGCGCGGCGTGCACCCGAATTTGGTGGGTGCGGCCGGTCCGAGGAGCAAGGGAGAGAAGCGCGGCGCCACCCGGTGTGCGCGCACAGACTGCATAGCGGGTCGCAGCATTGGTTGCTTCCCTGCCGCCGACGGCGCGAAAACGGGGGTCGCTCGCGCGCCCAATCGGAGCGTCCCACGTTCCGCCGTCGTCGGGCGGGTCCCTCGCGGCGATCGCGGCGTAGCACCGCTCGTAGATTCCATCCTCGCGAGCGCGCGCGAGCCGGCGGGCCGCCGCCTGGGTACGGGCGAAGACAACGACTCCGCTGACGTCCCGGTCGAGGCGCGAAGTTGGATGGAGCTCGGACTCCGCGATGCCGAGAGATCGGGCCGAGAGCGCGACGAGCGCGTGCGCGGCGCCGTCGTGGTCGGCAATCGTCGGAACCCCGGCGGGCTTGTCGACGGCGACGAGGTCGTGCGTCTCGGCGAGGATTGCGATGGGCTGCGCTCTTGCCGGCCGGGGCGGCGCGACCTCGACGACGTCCCCGTCGCGGACAGCCTCATCGCCGCGGCGCGCGCGACGAAGTGCGACGAAGACGCGACCCTCGCGGAGGGCCAGACCGTCGGCGTTCGCCCGGGCAAGGACGTCGCGTACCGTGGGCCCGTCGTCGGGGCCCACGGTCCAGCGAATCGGATGGTTCGTTCGTGAAGACGACAACGCCGAAGGGAGCGTAGCAGCACGCCGGGGCCACGGCCGGCCCGATGCCGAGCGTTCTATCGCTCTGGGCTCTGGCGTCCCAACCGTGAAGGCACTACACGGAATTGCGCCCATGAGCGGCATCGCACGAACCAACGCCACCGGAACCGAGGGCATGCTGGACGAGCTCCTGGCCTGGTCGTCGTCGTTCGAGCACGACCGCGCGCTCGTGCGCGAAGACCTCATCGGCAGCGCCGCCCACGTGACGATGCTCGCGAAGACGGGGATCATCCCACTCGACGATGCGAAGACGCTGAGACAGGGGCTGCGTGCGCTGCACGACGAGGTTTGCGCCGGAGTCCTCGAGCTGCCCGACGAAGAAGACGTCCACATGGCGGTCGAAGCCGAGCTTACCCGTCGCTTGGGCGGCGTCGCCGCGCGCTTGCATACCGCGCGTTCGCGCAACGACCAAGTGGCGCTCGACCTGCGCCTGCACGTGCGTGACCGCGGCGCCGCAGTGCTGCGAGAGGTCAGCGCTCTGATCGCCGCGCTCGGGGAGCGCGCCGCGCGAGAGAAGGAGGTCCTTCTGCCTGCCTACACGCATCGGCAGCGCGCGCAGCCGGTCAGTGCCGCGTTCTTGGTGGCGTCTTGGGGAGTAGGGCTGGCGCAAGCTGCGGAGACGATCGAGTTTGCGCTCGATCGCATCGAAATGCCGCTGGGAAGCGGCGCTTGCTCGGGCACGTCGCTTCCGATCGATCGGGCGTTCGTCGCACGCTTGTTCGCCCCCTGGAAGGCAACTCGAAACGCCCTCCATACCGTCGGTGACCGGGATTTCGCGCTCGACTGGACGTGGGCCGCGGCACGTGTGGTCCTCGCGATGTCCCGCGTCGCCAGCGACGTCGTCGAGTTTGCGACGAACGAGTTTGGCCTCGTGCGACTCGACGGAGCGATATCGGCCGGGTCGAGCATGATGCCCCAAAAGAAGAATCCTGACGTCTTCGAGCTCGTTCGGGGCAAGAGCGCCCGCGCTCTCGGGAACGTGGTCGCTTTGTTGACGCTGATGAAAGGGCTGGCAAGTGGTTACAACCGCGACCAGCAGGAAGATCGCCTTCCTCTGTTGGAGGCCGGCCCTCTGGCGTTCGGCTGCGCGCGGGCATTGTCGCTCGCGCTGCCGCACGTGACGTTCGACGCGGAGCGCGGGGCGGCGGCTCTCGCGGGCGGCTTCACCCAGGCGACCGACTTGGCAGAAGCCCTCGTACGGCGCGGTGTCCCCTTTCGCGAAGCGTACAAGGCGGTGGGCAAACTGGTGGCTCTGGCCGTGGAAGACCGCGTCGCTCTGCGAGCCGTAGACCCGGTCCGAGCGCGAGCGATTCATCCGTCGATGGACGCGGACGCGCTGCGGGCACTCGAACCCGCCGCGGCGGTCGACGCCAAGGAAAGCCTGGGGGGAACCGGGCCGCGAGCCGTCGATGCGCAGATCGCCTGGTTGACCGAGCGCGCCGCCGCCCTTTCCATGAAGGCGGACGCTCAGGGCTCGCTCGAAGCACTTGCCCGGCGCATTTTCGCCGAACCGCTGGAGCATTCATGACGAAGCGCGACTTTCTCGAGTTGTCCGACCTGACCACCGCCGAGTGCCGCGAAGTGCTCGCCTTCGCCAAGCAGCTGAAACACGAGCGTAAGGGCTTGCGGACCCAGACGCTGGCCGGGCGCGCCGTCGCGATCATTCTCGAGAAGGCCAGCACGCGCACGAGGGTATCGTTCGAAGTGGGTTGCGCGCAGCTCGGCGCGCATCCGGTCGTTCTGAATGTGCAAGGCAGTCACCTCGGACGCGGAGAACCCATCCGCGATACCGCGCGTGTTCTCAGCCGTTATTGCGACGCGATCGTGTATCGGACGTCGACGACGGCCAAGTTGCGCGAGATGGCGACGGCTCGCGTCCCGGTGATCAACGCGCTGACCGACGACGGCCACCCGGTTCAAGTGCTCTGCGATGTCTTTACCGTCGAAGAGCAGCTCGGCACGAGCATCGCGGGAAAGCGGGTGGCGTTCGTCGGCGATTGCTCGAGCAACATGGCGCGCTCGTGGCTCGACGCCGCGGCGATCTTCGGCTTCCACCTGGTCCTTGCAGGCCCGCGGGGCTACATGCCGCCGCCCGCCGAGATCGAGCGAGCCGGAGGCCGGGCGACGCTCGTCCACGACCCCGAGGCCGCCGCTACGGGGTGCGACGTGATCAACACCGACGTGTGGACGAGCATGGGGCAGGAGGCTGAGGGCCAGGAGCGAACGGAGGCGTTCGCGGGCTGGACCGTGGATGGAGCCATGCTCTCGAGGGCGCTGCCGGGCGCGATCGTGCTTCATTGCCTGCCCGCCCACCGAGGCGAGGAAATCGAGGAGTCGGCGCTCGAGGGCGAGCGTTCGCGCGTCTGGGATCAGGCCGAGAACAGGCTGCACGTTCAAAAGGCGTTGCTCCTGTGGCTGCTCGACGCCATCGCGTGACTCCCCGCACTCGATTCGCCCCTTCCCCAACCGGTGACCTTCACCTCGGCGGAGCGTGGACGGCGCTCGCCTCGTGGGTGCTGGCTCGGCGCTCCGCAGGCGGGTGTGTTCTTCGCATCGAGGACATCGACCGACCGCGGGTGGTACCCGGATCGCAGGAGCGGATCGAGGCGGACTTGCGGTGGCTCGGTCTGGACTTCGACGAGGGTCCCGTCGTCCAAAGTGGGCGGACGGCGCTCTACGAGGATGCACTCGCGAGATTGGTCGGTGCCGGGCTGGTCTATCCGTGCGACTGCTCGCGCGCCGAGATCGCGCGCGTCGCGAGCGCCCCACACGAGGGGGAGGACGTCGTCTATCCAGGATACTGCCGGCAGCGTGACCCGGCTCGCCTCATGAAGCGACCGCCCGCCTTACGCGTGCGCGTTGCGGACGACGTGGTCGCGTTCGACGACCAGGTCTTCGGGCGAGTGGCGCAGGATCTGGCGCGCAGCGTCGGAGATTTCGTCCTTCGCCGCGCAGACGGCGTTTTTTCGTATCAGCTCGCCGTCGTGGTCGACGACCTGGCGATGGGCATCACCGACGTCGTTCGCGGGGCCGATCTTATGTCCTCGACGCCACGCCAAATTTGGCTCGCTCGTGCGCTGGGCAAGCGACCGCCCAGGTATGCGCACGTGCCTCTCGTGGTGGGCGAGGGCGGGGCCCGTCTCGAGAAGAGGACCCCGGGCGCGATGGTCCGCGCGTTGCGCGAGGCCGGAGTACCAGCCTCGCGCCTCGTGGGGGAACTCGCCTATGGCTTGGGGCTGGCGCCATCGACCGCACCGACGACGGCGCTCGAGCTCGCACGTGCGAGCGCGAGCCGGGAGCTCGCGTGGCGGCGGGAGTCATGGACGATACCCGTGAGTCTACGAACGGGCGGCTGAGTTGGACTCCGTCTCACCCGTGCCGGTTTTATTCGTCCTTCTTCGGCCCCTCGTTGTATCCGCGCGGCCGGTACTTCGGGCTAACCCCATGGTTCTCTTCCCCGTTCGCGAACGTGTCGTCGACGAGGTACTTGAGCCATGATCCCGGATATTGATCCGCGAGCTCTTGGAGCTCCTTGCGCGCATTGGAGTCGTCTTCGAGCTGATGCTCGTCCCACAAACATTGGATACCGAGCGCGACGAGGTTCATGTCGTTCGAAGCAAGCGAGAAACCTCGCAGGTAGTGGGGGAGTGCCTCTTCGGCCCGATGCAACCGGCAGAGCGTGTCCCCTTCGTACACGTTGGCCATCGGCCAACCGGGCGCGAGACTGAGCGCAACCGCGTTGGAGGCAAGACGCCCTTCGAGATCGCCGCGCGCCCCGAGCATGACCGAATAGTTGAGGTGCGCTTTTGCGCTCCGAGGTACCGCCTTGCGCGTGGCATCCCAAAAGACAAGATCATTGGTGTAGTCGAACGCGTGCCGGCGCGCGGCTTCGCATTGGAACCAGAAGAACGCCAAGAATCCTACGACCGCGGGGAAGCGCGCGCTTCCCTGGGCGCGGAGAAGCCGACGAAATGCGAGCGCGAGGATGATCGCCGAACCGATCGCCGGAAAGTACCAAAAGCGCTCCGCACGGACGGTCGGCAAGACGACGGGGATGTTCGAGACGGGAAAGTAGGAGACGACGATCCAGACGAGCCCAAATGCGACCAGGGGCGCGGCCGACATCGCGCGATCCCCCCGGCGGGAGCGCCACCAGGAGACGACTCCGACGACCGGTGCGGCGAGCAGAGGCAGGACCATCGCGGCGGCGCCGATGACGCTCTCCGGAAAGACCAGCTTGTCGGGCACCGGTTCCTGGGGCGCGGAGTAGTCGCCCGAGAGAACGCGGGGCAACAGCAGTTGTCCGAGGCCGCGGGCGTAGACGCGAAGAGCACCGGCGATGCGGTAAGGAGTCGTCGCCTCGATGAGTGGATTGTTGAGGGGGTCATGCGGCAACGCGGGCTGCGCGTACCAGCGAAGGGCGGCTGCAAAGGCGCGCTGCAAAAGCGGCTTCCCCGCGTTTGCTTCCGCTGTGAGCTCGGGGGGCGTCGTCACGGGAAACCATCGCCGTCGCATCTCCACGTAGAAGACGAACGCCGCTCCGGTCGTCAACGCGGCAACCGTGGCCCGCCACCAGCGCATGGGCCGCTCTGGATGGGAAACCTGCGCCGTGAAGAGCGCCGCGAGGGGAACGAGGGGAACGAGGCAGAGGGCGCTCTCCTTCGAGTAGAGACCGAGCATGGTCGCGCCCAGGAGCGCGAGCGGCATCACGGCGAGGGGTAGATTCAACGCGAGGAGGGCGAGGAGCGCTCCTGCCCCGCCGAGCACGTCCGCGAGTCCGACGACACCGCTGACGGCTTCGGTGACCACGGCTGTGGCTACGAACAAGGCACCGGCGAGCCAGGCAGTGCGCCGGTCGCGGGTCCATCGGAGGACGAGGAGCACGAGGAGCGCGCCGTTCAGTCCGTGGAGGAGGACATTGACGTAGTCGTGCGGAAACGCGCTCTGCTCGCGCATTCCGACTTTCCAAAGCGCGCGCCAGAGAATGTCGGGGAGAGGTCGATACGATCCAATCGTACGGTCGGGGGTCAGACCCCAAAAATCGCGCTTGAACGCCTGCAGCCAGCCGATCTTGTTTCCAGGGGTACTCGAGGCCCGTACGTACGGGTTGGCTAGAAGCGCCTCTTGCTCGTCGAAGATGAAGTTCGTCGTGGGCCACCGCGTGTACAAGATCATCGACAGGAAGCACATCGGCACGAGGGCCGTGAGAAGCGACGGATCTTCGCCGAGGAAGTAGTCGCGCACACGCGGGAAGAAGCCCTGCTTCGGTAGCGGCGGAAGGGGCTCGCCGGCGTCGCCTGGGTCCGAGCCGTTTGCCGGCAAGGAGGTCCCCAGCCCTTCGCCTGGGGTGGGTTCCGAGTGCGTTTGAGGCGACGGCGGATCGTGCGGGGTCACGGCACTCTGCGTAGCTCCATCGCAAGCGCGAGCGCGACGACCATTCCGATGGATGCCGCTACATAAGGCGCGCGCCCTCCGACGCTCGTGTAGAGCCACCCGCCGAGGGCTGGACCAAAGGTTCGCGCGAGGCTGGCGACCGATTGATTCGCGCCGAGCGTGCCGCCTTGTCGGTCGGCCGGAGCGCGGCGCGAGATGAATGCCGAGGTGCTCGGCTGAGTGAGACCGTTGCCCAGGGCGAGCAGACCGCCGGAGGCGAAGAGCAACGCGCGGGAGGCCACCCCTCCGGCGGCGACCAAGCCGGCGAAGGCGATGGCCTGCAAGAGCGTGCCGGCACGAATCAACGACGGCTCGTCGAAGCGCCTGGAGAGCGGCCGGACCAGCCCCCCTTGAACGGCCGCGGCGACGATCCCGATGAACGCGAGGACGAACCCCGTTCCGCCCTCGTCGATGCCGAACAGATCACCGCAGAAGAACGTGAAGGTCTGATCGAGATTGGTGAAGCTCACCACGGCGATGAAGTTGACGCCGATCGCGAGCCCGACTCCCGGTAGGGCGAACGCCTCGCGCATCGCGTGGAGGTTCAGCGGTGCGAGCTTGCGTGTGGGCGCGAGCGCCCGCTTTTCCGGAGGCAGCGACTCGGCGACGCCGAGCGCGACCCAAACGAGGTTGGCCACGCTGAGACCCGCCGCGACGAAGCACGGGATCGCCCCGTGACGGCCGTCGACGGGAATCTTCGCGAGAGCGCCCCCAATCCCGGGACCGAGAATGAACCCCAATCCGAAGGCCATCCCGATGAGCCCCATTCCGCGCGTACGATCTTCCGGCTTCGTCACGTCGGCGATGTACGCGCTCGCGGTGCCGAGGTTCGCGGTCGCGATGCCGCCGAAGACCCGGGCGGCGAAGAGCCAGGCGACGCTGCCGCCCCAAGCGAGACCCGCGCCGAGGCCCGTCATTGCCACGCAGGTCCCGGCGATCGACCAAATCAGCAC
>JBAULD010000993.1:0-3783 GCA_049578005.1 Polyangiaceae bacterium | reverse complement strand
AATCTGCACCGGGCCGCGGCGCGGGCGGTGGCTGGGCGAGCCTCCTCGTAATCGCGCTCGCCATGGCGTCGGCGCGTGCACGCGCGGTGCGGTCTCGAACCCGCCTTGGCCCGACGGTCACGCGATGAACGCTCGCCGTGGCGAGCGCCGCCCCATATCGAATCGTGCATCGCGCCATTTAGGCGCCCGAGCGACCCAGCGATCACACGAAGATTGAAATCCGTTCAGGCGCCGGACAACCACGGATTCGGCCCTGCCCGGCCATTGGTCTCGAAGGACCGGGACCGGCTGACAATGAATCGTTCGGTCGCACCGCGATCAGGCTGTCGCTGCGCGGCGCAAGTTGGCACATGGAGTCGGGGGGCAAGTCCTCGTTTCGACGCGAGGCACGCAAGATGCTCCCAATCGCCGAGGGGTAGCCCAATGAAGAGCATCAAGAACGGATTGCAGATCGTTTCTCCGTGGGCGGTCGCCGCGTTGGCTGCCGGTACGTCGATCGCGAATGGGTGCACCTACGGTGCATTCAGCGGCTCGGCACCTTCCGGCTCCGCCGGATCGGGCCCGCTCCCTAACTCGTCCACGCCCGCCTCCGGAACGGCGATCCCCACCTCTCCCGCGATTGCCCCGCCCTCTTTCAACACCCTGGTGACGGCGAGCACGCCCCCGCCACCCATCTCCGGCGGCACCCTCCTCGTTTCGCACGACGGACACACTGCGATCGCGGCGGACCCGGACCGCGACGCCGTGTACGTCGCGGACACGACGGCTCGGTCGTTGAAGTACACGATCGCGCTTCAACCGGGCGACGAGCCCGGTCGATTGGCCGAAGACGGAGCCGGGCGCGTGCATGTCGCGTTGCGAAGCGGCGGAGCGCTCGTGACCATCGACCCGAGCGCCGGAACAATCGTGTCGCGAAGGGCGGTCTGTCCCGCGCCGCGCGGCGTCGCGTTCGACGCGGCGAACGACTTCGTGTGGGTCGCGTGTGCCACCGGCGAGCTCGTCGCGCTTCCGGCGGTCGGGGGACCTGCCGCGCGCTCGTTCGTCGTCGAGCGGGACATGCGCGATGTCCTCGTGCAAAGCGATGGGTCGCTGACGGTTTCGCTCTTTCGGTCGGCGACGCTGCTTCACGTCGCGAGCAACGGAACCGTGTCAGGGCGCGACACGCTCGGCTCCGCGAGCGCCCCATGGGCGATCTTCGGCGTCTCTGCCCAAGTCGCTTGGCGCACCATCGCCGGCCCGGCCGGGGGCACGATTACGTCCTACCAACTGGAGTCCCTCGCGAACATCAACACCCAAGCTCCGGGCGGATACAGCGGCTTCGGAGGGGGGGTCGGCTTTGCCGAAGTCGCGTCGAACGCTGATTCATCGGACGGGGGCACGTCCATCGCGTTTCCCCCTGCGCTGCCGACTCCTGCCGCGGGAGGGCCGATCGTAGAAAGCGTCCTCGGGTCGACGGACGGCAGCGGGAACACGACCACCGCCACGATCCCTCAAGCCGTTCTTCCCGTGGACGTGGCGCTCTCGCCCGATGGAACGACGGTCGCTCTCGCAGCGGCGGGCGATGGCTTTTCAAAGCTCGACGCCGTCTACACCTTCATCCAAGGCACGCTCGTGAGTTCCTACGCCGTGGGCAACACCGTCATTGCGGTCGCGTACGACGGCAACGGCGATCTCATCGCCCAAACGCGCGAGCCGGCGACGCTGGTTTTCGCGACGACGCCAAACGAGGCGCCCATCGTCCTCTCCAACACGACCCGAGCCGATTTGGGCTTCGATATCTTCCACACGCAGGCAGGCGCTTTCCTGGCGTGCGCATCGTGCCACCCCGAGGGCGGCGACGACGGCCACGTGTGGCTGCTCGACGGAATGCCTCGCCGCACCCCTTCGCTTCGGGGGACGATCGCCGGGACCGCCCCGTATCACTGGCTTGGCGACGAGACGACGATGGGGGTGCTCGTCGACGACGTGTACACGCACCGGATGAGCGGCGAGCCGCTCACGGCGACGCAGAAAGACGTCCTCACTTCCTGGGTCCAGTCGATTCCGGCCCCCCGCGCTCCGAGCTGGGTGGATCCGAGCGCGGCCTCGCGGGGTCGCGTTCTTTTTCAGGGAGCGGCCGGCTGCACCACGTGCCACTCGGGCGACAAGTTCACCAACAATCAGACGATGAACGTCGGTACGGAGGATCCGGGCTTCTTCGTCGACGGGGGAGCGGAGCCAAATGCATTTCAAGTACCGCCGCTGGTCGGAGTGGGCTGGCGAACGCCACTGATGCACAACGGGTGCGCAGCGACCATCGCCGACCGCTTCGGCGCGTGCTCGACCGCCGGTCACGGCACGATCGCGCAGCTCACGCCGCAGAACATTGCGGACCTCACGGCGTATCTCGAAAGCTTGTAACCGCTCGCGGACAAGCGGGCGCAGTCTGGTGAGAAAATCGCCGGGTACTCGAAGCAGGCGGGCTCCCTCTGCCCGTCCGAGTCGCTTGTCGAACGTCAAGAGACTCGCCCCGACGCTCTGGGCCTTTCCAACGACGAGTCCGCGAAATCGGCGGAGCCGACCGCGTACCGAGCGAGGGCCACCTCCACGAGCTCGAGCTCCTCCAAAATCGCGCCCCGCGTTCGAACCACGGTACAAGCGATCATGAATCGTCGCGAGGTCCCATTCGTAAGCCGCCGAGAGCAGCCAAGCGACCTCCACGAGCACGATCATCGACCGCCCGACAGCGGGGAGGCCCCGACCGCGTTCGCGGAAGGGGCCCTCCCCACGGCCGATTCAGGCGAGCGGTTCGAAGCCCCGGCTCAATGCACGATGAGCGACTGCGACTGGCTCCAGTCTCCCTCCCCGGATTTCGTCACGGCCCGATACCTGATTTGCACGGTCGCTCCGGGCGTGAGGCCGGCGATCGATGTTTTGGACTGAAGGGTCGCCGGCGCGGAGATCCACGTCTTGCCGCCGTCCGTGCTGTATTGCCATTCGTACGAGGCGCGCTTGGCCGCCGTCTTGGCGGTGACGGCCGCCGTCCCGGAGACCTTTCCCTGTTTCGCGGCGAAGGTGCGAGCTTGCCTCGTGGCGGTCTTGCGCACGGCGACGCCGGAGCTCTGGATGACCGATGCGGCCAGTGTCGGCGGGTTCGCGTCGGCCGTGGTCTGGATGTACGCGCGGAGCTGCTGGAGCAGCACGATGAGCGCCGTACGTTTTGCGTTGCGGATTGCAGCGGCGCCCTTGGTGCGCGCCAGCGCCGAGGCCTCGGCGGTCTGTAGGTCGTCGACGGCCGAGGTGATCACGGCGAGCGCGGGCGTGGGGTTGGCGAAGGCGGGGTTTGCGGTCATGCGCTTGACGATGCCTTGGGCGTAGACGATGAGCGGCGGCACGCTCTTCGGCAGTTCGAGGGCGACGGTCGGGCGGCGGACGGCTTGAGTCGTGTCAGACATGGGGATTCTCCTTGGCGTTTGGTCTCGGTTCGGGGTTGCTGGGCGACAGCGGCTTGTTCAATCGGTAGAGCGTCTTTTCTTGTCGACGGAGCGTCCTATTCAATTGGCAACTGGGCAAAGCGTCATTTCTCGTTGGCAAAGCGTCTCTGCTGGTCGACGAGGCCTCTCTGCCCTCGAAACGTCGAGGCCTGGCCGCAAGGAAGGAAGCGCCGGAGGGCGAGCTTCGCTCCCTCCACCTCCTTAATCGGGAAGGGCGCGATTCGATCGCGCCGGAGAGGACGAATTTTTCGTCGGGCGGCGGCCCAATCCCAACCGGGAGCCTTGGTGGAGCCGGTGTGCCGACTCCGCA
>JBAULD010000992.1:0-3053 GCA_049578005.1 Polyangiaceae bacterium | reverse complement strand
ATCGGAGACAAGCTCAGCGACCGCGGGTTGATCCGGCCTCGACGACGACGCATTCGCGTCCCGATGAGTGTCGATCCTTTGGGCCCCGTCAGTCACGCAAACGAGACCTGGTGCGTCGACTTCAAGGGCCACTTCGAGCTCGGCGACAAGACGCGCTGCTACCCGCTGACCGTGACCGACCAGCACTCGCGCTACTTGCTCAAGGTATCCGCTGCACGAATAGGCGTCATGGCGCGACGGCGCGGATGGGCGCATGTTCGCGTGCGTGGACGGCGGTCGTTCAATCCGACGAGGGCTGCTCTTTCGAGGGCGGCGGCACGGTGATGTGCCCGAGGGGCAGCTCGAGCTCCTTTGGCGAGAGCCGGGGGCGAGTAGCGGACCAATACTTTGGAGCGAGCTCGAGGTACCGGTCGCGCGGCCAGTACGGCACGGTGCGGATGATCTCGGCAAGGTACAGCTCGGGGTCGAGTCCGTGGAGCTTGCACGACGCAACCAGCGAAAGGATGTTGCCGGCAGCACCGGCATGGTCGTCGGAGCCGTAGAACAACCATGCCCGACGGCCGACGGCGACGGCCCTCAACTCGCGCTCGGCGGAGTTGTTCTCCATGCGGAGCCTGCCGTCGTCCAGAAATCGCCGAAGCGCCTTCTCGTGTCGAACCGAGTATCCGAGTGCGGTGGCAACGAGCCCGCGTTCAGGACGCTTTTCATGCTCGGCGCGGGCCCACGTGAAGAAGGCATCGACCAGGGGGCGCACGGTCTGGTCGCGTTGCGCTTTGCGCTGAACCGGGGCGAGCTTCGCGAGGGGCCGGTCGGCGTCAAAGATCGCGTCGATGAGGCGTACCCCGTGCAGGCCGAGCGGGTGCTTGCAGACGGCGGCTTCCCAGTACTTGCGGCGCGCGTGCGAGAAGCATCCGACCTCAATCGGGGGCGGTCCGCACCCGCCCGGCTTATCGTCAGCGCCGTCGGGCGGGATGCCCTTGAAGAGGGCGTCGTAGATGACGTGGGCGTCGGCCTGCACGTAGCCGGAGAACCCCTTGAACATCTGCCAGACCGCGAGGCTGGTGTGTTTGGGCTGGAAGTCGAAAAAGATGTGATCCTTGTCGGCGAGTGTGACGAAGAAGTGTCCCTTGCGACAGGGCTGGCGCTTGCCTTCCTGCAGGGGGGTAGGCTGGATCGCGACTCCAGTGGCGTCGGTAGACAAGCAGAACGCGGTGGCGATGGCCTCCTTGCGAGCCGCCTCGACGATGCAGCCGAGGGTTGCGCCGACGTGCTCGGCGTATCTGCACATCGTGCCGCGATCGAGCGCAAAGCCTTCGCGTGCGCACTGCTGCTCGTAGCGATAGAAGGGAACGCCCAGGACGTACTTGATGGCGAGTACGTGGGCGATCATCGACGGCGCGAGGATGCCTCGCGGCACGATCTCCTTGGGCATCGGCGCGGTGACGAAACGAAAGGTTGGCTCCGTCGGCGCAGCCGCGGTCCGCCCGTCGGTCTTGCCATCGGTCTGACGGGGCTCGTTTTGCACGGGCTTCTTGTACACGATGCGCGCGACGACCAGGCGCCGGTATCCCCCACGCTCGAAGGCGACGCGCGAGGTCTCCTCGACCCCGATGCGCTCGACCTTTCCTTCGAGCAGCGGGTCCGGCAGCTCGACGCGCACCTCGGGCAAGTCGCACTTGGATAGATCGCGCCGGCCTGTCGGCGGAGTGTTTCGCGTACGACTGCGTGGCTTATCGCCCGGCGCAGACGCGGCCTCTTGCGGCTCGTCGGACGCGGTGTCGTCGAGCACCTTCTTTATCGCCTGCGTCTCGGCCAGAAGCTTGTCGAAGGCGAGCTGCGCGTCGGCCACATCGTCGAGGCGCTCGGCCTTCGCAACTACGAGGCGCCGCTTGAGCAGATGCAGCTCTTCGAGCAGTTGATGGTATCGCGCGCGCAAGTTGGCGAGCGCGTCGTGGGCCCTCGCGAGCTCGTCGCGCAGCGATGCGACCTCGTTTGCCATCGCGACGAGACGTTCGTCGCCTTGCGTGGTTTGCGCGCTCGAGGCCTCCGGCACGCGCGTCTCTGTATGCACGCCAGAGATCGCTGTCCAGGGGTAGTGCGATGTTTCTCGTGCGCGTGGGCGTCAGTGCACGCGGCGTCGGCGAGACGGTCGCGCAGACGTCTCGGTCGACGGCGCGAGATCGAGACCGTCGAGCAGCGCATCGAGCGTGGATTCGTCGATTTCGATGTGCGACGCATCCGCAGCGGGCGACGCCGGAAGTGAGAACAACCCCTGGTCCAAACGCTTGGCGAACACGCATGTCCCGGTCGCGTCGGCGAATAAAATCTTCACCAGTTGACGTCGACGGCCGACAAAGACGAAGAGCGCGCCGCTGCGCGGCTCGTAGCCCATGCGCTCGCGCACCATTCCAGATAGGCGATCGAATCCGTAGCGCATGTCCACGGGCTCGAGCGCCACGAATACCTGCACGCCGGCCGGGATCATCGGGTTGCCCCTCCCAGCGCGCGGACCACCTCACCGAGCAGCGACACGTCGAACCCGCGCAGCACACGGATCCGTGCGGCGCCAATCTCGACGACCATCTCCGCTGCCGCCGTCCCCGCAGTGCGAGTGCGCACGGGCAAGAACCGCGGCGTCTTGCTTGATGATGGGGCCCGCCGCTTGGGGCGTGCACGGGAGTGTGTTTCTCCCGAACTCGGCAGCGTCGGAGCCGGCGACTTGGCGGCAGGCCGTAGTAGAGACGCCGCCCAACAGAGCGTCGACGCCTTGTATCCCCGGCTCGCTGCGAATTCCTCGGCAGAAAGCCCACTCGCGCGCCATTCCCGAATGCGCTCTACCCACTTCGCTTCCGTCTCCTTCGTCATGCGCGACAACTTGCCGCCAGATCGACCTCCGCGGAAGTCCGCCTCCTCATGCAGCGGTTACGTCTATTCTGGCGCCTCGGTCGCGAGCGCGTCGAACAGCCAGTCGCTCACGCGGCCACCTGCGCCGCTTCCTCCCTCGCGCGGGCGAAGGCGCGCATCTCTGCGAGGAGGGCTGTTCAACAGACCTG
>JBAULD010000991.1:0-7932 GCA_049578005.1 Polyangiaceae bacterium | reverse complement strand
CTCCAATCGAACGCGGACGCAATGGCCGAGATGCCCCTCGACGCCGGCGCCGAGGCAGCCGCGGAGGCGAGTTCGCCGGCCGAAGCGATGGGCTGCGGCGCCGGGCCGGATTCCGGAACGGCCGTCGACTGCGGGGCCGCGGCGCGTGCAGCGTGCGGCTTTGCCAATTGCCCCATGGGGTGTTGCGACTCGAACGGCGTCTGCCAGCCAGGCTCGTCCGCCGCCGCCTGCGGTGGAGGCGGGTCCGATTGCCAAGTCTGCCCGGCGGGATCCGGGTGCGCCGAATGCCCTCCGGGAGTGCTTTGCCAGACGGAACGATCCTGCGCCTGCACTCCGGAGTCGTGCGCGAACGGGTGCTGCGGCGGCTTCCCGGGAACCTGTCAGGCGGGCATGCTCGACGACGCGTGCGGCTCGGGAGGCACCCCCTGCGTGGACTGCACGCACGGTATGGCCATCGAGGCGGAGCCCGGGACGTGCTCGACGCAGCAGTGTGTGTATCCCGCGCCGTGCCCCTTCGGCTGCCTCGACGCACAAGGCGTGTGTCGGCCCGGGAGCTCGAACACGCAGTGCGGAACTGGCGGAGTCGCTTGCACGGACTGCACGGCTTCCGGAGCCGCCTGCACCGGTCAGGGCTGCCTTTCGGGGCTCGACCCGACCATGGCGTGCAACCAGCAGACGTGTCCGTCGGGGTGCTGCGACTCCTTCGGCAATTGCCAGCTCGGCAGTGCGGACGCGATGTGCGGCACGGGGGGTGTCAATTGCCAGGACTGTCCGTTTCTCGGGGAGTCTTGTTCCGGCAAGCGATGCGGGACCGCCGACGGAGGGGTCGGGTGCGGTTGGTTCAACTGCGGCGGGTGCTGCGACTCCTCGGGCGTGTGCGTCCCCGTCGATTCGGACACGCAGTGCGGCGGGTCGGGAAGCGCGTGCGTCGACTGTACGAAGCTCGGCGACCGGTGCATCCAAGGGGACTGCACCGCGCCCGACGGAACGGTGGCCTGCTACGCGAGCTGCCTCGGGTGCTGCGACGGCGCGGGCGTCTGCCAGCTCGGGTTCATCGATACGCAGTGCGGCCAGCGCGGCGCTCCCTGTCAGGACTGCACGAGTGAAACGCCGGCTTCGACGTGCGATCTGTCCGTAGCCCGCCGCACGTGCACCAGCGAGCAGACCACGTGTCCGGCGAGCTACCCGGGTTGTCCGACGGGACTTCAAGCGCAGGCCGTCCCCAAAGGACAAGGCATGTGTTCGACCACCGACCTCGCCAACGCCATGGCGGCGTGCGCGGCCGGTCCGAGCACCGGGGCCTGTTTTGGATTCGCTGCGGTGTCCGGTTGTGGTCAGTGCTTGCAGCCATTTCTCTACGACTTCACGACGCAAGTCGGGGTTCGCGCGTGCGCCGCGCCGTTTCTCGACCCGACGTGCAGCCATAGCTCCGGCTGTCTCGACGACTGCCTGACCCAGGCTTGTGCCGGGTGTGTTCTGCAAGGAGAGGAGTGCAGCAGCCAGGCGCAAGCGGGGACGTGCGCGCCGTATGTCCAGGCGAACGCGTGCGTCGCGCAGGCGCTGGCCGGGGCTGCAGCCGTGTGCAACCCCGCGAAGTATCAGGGGAGCTTCGGCGCTTGGCTGCAGGCGGTCGGCGAGGTGTATTGCGGCCCTTGAGTGCTCCAAGGCCGGGGCTGCTTCTCGCCGGGTTCCCGAGTCGCGGGATGCTTTCCCCGTGCTCGCGCAAGACGATGTTGCGCGCTTCGGCATCTTACGCGAGACAATTGTCACCGCCCTCGACTCTCGGGCGCGATCATCCAAAAGGAGCATGCCGTGTATCCGACCAAGAATGATCTTCCCGAAACCGCCCGCACCAAGATCGTCGACCTCTGCAATGCGCGGTTGGCCGACGCCATCGACCTTCAGACGCAATGCAAGCACGCGCACTGGAACGTCAAAGGCCCGGATTTCATCGCTCTTCACGAGCTGTTCGACAAGGTGACCGAGGACGTCGAAGACTACGTCGACCTCATTGCCGAGCGCGCCGTCCAGCTCGGGGGCGTCGCCGAGGGAACGGCGCGGTCCGTCGTCAAACGATCCACGCTGAGCGAGTACGCGCCGAAGACGAACGCAGGGCGCGACCACGTCGAGGCTCTGTCGTCCGCTCTCGCCGCGTTCGGCAAGATCGTCCGTCACGCGATCGACCAAAGCAGCGAGCTCAAAGACGCCGACACCGCGGACATTTTCACCGAGGTGTCCCGAGGCGTCGACAAGTGGCTTTGGTTCGTCGAAGCCCACGTGCAAGCGGATCGCTGACGCGGAACGGAACATTCTGCTTGCACACGAATCGCGTCTCCTTGTCGCGCGGACCCGGGCCCGCGGCTAGCTTGCAAGGAGCGCGAGGTTGGCATGATCGAGCGGCGCATCCGACGATTTGCAGCGTCCCTCTGGCTCGCTCTGTTACCGGCGGTGGCGAGCGCTTGCGGGTCCGGCGCCGCCTCCGGCGGGGCGGGTAAGCCGTCCGATACGTCGGCTGGCACGTTGCCGGCGGCGCCGGGCGCAGGAAGTCCTCCGAACGACGGGCAAGCCAATCCCCCCGCGATGATCGGATTCGACAGCGGCGCCGCCGGCGTCGTCGACGCGGGCGGCGGGAGCCCCGACAGCAGCGGCGCCGCAAACAACGGCGCCTCCGGTAGCGGCGGAGCGGGCAGTAAGACCGGCGGGACGGACGTCGACGCGGAGAGCACGGGCTCTACGAACGTGGGCACCGTCCCGACCGACGCGGGCGCTGTGCCGGAGGCGACGGGAGGAGCGGTCGTCCCGCAGACGTTCGTTTGCAGTCAGGTCATGGGCTTGATGCTCACCGACCAGTGGTACACCGCGGGCTTCGAGACGGAGCCCGGGATCGACGATGCACGCTGGCAGCTCAAGTGGATGGATCACGCGTACATCGATGAGTGGGCGAACCCGAACAGCACGTTCTGGGGAATCGTTCCCACGTCGCCGTGCGCGCAAGACTCGAGCAGCCCGGACCGGGTCTTGCTCGTGGCGCTGAGCTGGACCCTCGTCACGCTTGCCGATTGGGAGACCAATGTTCAAAAAGACGTGGACAACATCAAGGCCAAGTACCCGAACGTGAAACAGATCGTCCTCATGACCATCGTCCGAGGTCCGGGGAACGTCTCCTGCGGCAACACGACGGTCGTGGCCGAAAATACGCTGATTCCGAGCTACGTCGACCAAGCGCTCGCCGACGTGGCGGCCACCAGTCCCGATCTCGTGAAGGTCGCGCCTCCGTTCGCCGCCAATTCCTGCGCCGATTTCATGGGAACGGGTCCCCACCTCACGGCGGCAGGCGATGCGGAGATGGCGCAGAAGATTGCGGCGGCATTCGCAAACCAGTGACGACGGCGGGATTGCGCTCGGGTCGGCGAGCGCGGGAAAGCGCGATAGCGACTACTTCGGCGCGGCCAGGGCGCGTTCGATCGCTCCGACGAGGTCGGCCGGGCTGAACGGCTTTGGCAAGAACGCTTGAATCATCGAGCGATCGAGCGCGTTTTCCGCCGAGACGGCCATGTAGCCGGAGCTCAGGACGATGGGGATCTTCGATCCCGTCGCTCGGACACGTCTTACGACTTCGGCCCCGTCCAGGTCTGGCATCGTCACGTCGAGCAGCACGACGTCGAACGCGCCGCGTTCGAGCGCGGTCAGCCCGGCTCGCCCGTCGCTGGCTTCTTCGACGGAATAGCCTCGCCGCTCGAGGAGCCGGCGAACGAGGGACCGGACGAGCGGCTCATCGTCGACCACCAGCACGTGTATCGGGCGCGAAGCCGCCGTCGGACGCGGTTCGGCGGGCGCCTCCGTCGAACCCTTGGCCCCCGGAAGGATCATCGAAAAACAACTACCACGCCCGATTTCGCTGTCGACTAGGAGCGCTCCGCCGTGGGATTCGACGATACCCAGGCACACCGCCAGGCCGAGTCCGTGCCCTTTTTCCTTCGTGGAAAAGAACGGCTCGAAGATGCGCTCCTTCGTGGCCGGGTCCATCCCGGCGCCGGTGTCCTTCACTTCGGTGAGCACCCAGTCGCCCGAGGCGGCCGCGGCCGCCCGATGGAATCTTGCGTCCACCTCTCGGGTTCGGCGCATGGTCACTCGGATGAGTCCCGGTTGGTCGCCGAGCGCGTCGGACGCGTTCGTCAGCAGGTTCATCAGGACTTGCGTCAGCGTGGCGCGGTTGCCGAGGACCCAGGTGTCCGGGTCGAGGGAGAGCTCGATGCGCGCCTTCTTGGATAGGACCGCGTCCAGGAGTTCGCGCAAATCGCGGCAAAGCGCGCCCAAATCGACCGGCTCGCGCCGGCCGAGGTCGCGCCGTCCCGCGTACGCCAACATCTGTGCGGTGAGCGCGGCGGCCCTTTCCCCGGCCGATCGAATGGCGAGGGCGGCCTGCCGCTCTTGCGGGTCGGTGATGCGATCGAGAAGTAGCTCGGCGTTGCCGAGCACGCCGACCAGGAGGTTGTTGAAGTCGTGGGCGATTCCGCCGGCCAGGATCCCGAGGCTCTCGGTCCGCTGGCTTCGCTCGATTTGCTGCAAGAGGTCCACGCGTTCGCGCTCGAGTCGTCGCTTCTCGCGCAAATCACGCAACCCCGCGACGCGGACGGGCGCTCCCCGGAGCGTCGAATTGACGACCACGACTTCTACGGGGACGGGCGCTCCGTCGGCCGCCAGCATCTCGGCCTCCAGCGAACCGACTCGGCCTTCTTGGGCGAAGCGCGCGATCGTCGCGCGCGACGACTGCGCGACCAGGTCGACAATCGCTCTTCCTTTGAGGTCGTCGGGGTTGACGCCCAGTTTCTCTTGGATGGCGCCGCCTACGTCGACCACGATCCCGTTTCTGCCGTACACGATGCCGTCGAACGCGCCCGCCGCGAGGTCGCGCAGGCGCGCCTCGCTCTCCGCGAGGAGCGCGTGGAGGCGCTCGCGCTCGGTCACGTCGCGAATCGCGACGACACGCACGGGCCGGTCGCCCAGCCGTCCCTGTTTGGACTGAAGCTCGGCACGAAAACGGGTGCCGTCCCAGCGCACTCCGGTGATCACGTAGGCGCCTTCGTAGCCGCTCCGCATCTTCGCGAGGACACCCTCCAAGTCCTCGGGTGCGACGAACCGCTCGGTCGTATCGTGCCCCACGACTTCCGCGGGGTCGCAGCGCATCATCTCGGCGAACCGATGGTTCACGTCGACGACGACCCCGTCCGCGTGAATCAAGATCGCTTCGAAGGACGCCTGCGAGAGCATCTCGAGGCGCTCTCGCGTGCTTTTCAGCTGCTCTTCGGCCACCGCCCGCGCCAAGGCGACGCGAAGGAGGCCTCCGACGAGCGCTCGATCGGGCGCCTCACAGGGGGGGATCGAGAGCGCGAGCGAAAGCGACCGGCCCCCGCTCTCGACGGACAGCCACGTCTCGGCGCACCCGGGCTCTTGAATCACGATTCCCGAGTCGGCCAGGATCGACAGCGCGCGTCCGAGGGACTGCTCCGCGTTCTCTCGAGCGAGCGCGTCGCAAAGGGACGCTAGGATGCGTTCCACCCCCATAACCATCTTTCAGCTTATCATGGGATAGTCCCATTCACGAGCGCGACGACGCGTCGACCTCGATCGCTCTTCTAAACCGATCGGGCGCGCGAAAGAGTCGCCCGAGCGCGGACCACGACGCATCGGCGAGCGGGCCGCGCTGACGGCCGAGGACGCACTGGAGGAACACCGCCTCTCGGAGCAAAGGCGCGAGGTCCGCCTCGAGCCGCGCGCGCCAGGCCGCTTCGTCGACATCGCTCCGCTTGACCGCGGCTTCGAAGTCCACGAGGACGACTTCGAGCGGAGTCGGGCACACCACGAAATTGTGCAGCTCCGCGTCGCCGTGTGCGAGGTCTGCCTCGTGAAGCATGCAGAGCTGCTCGAATGCGCTCGAAGCGAATCCCCAGAGCCCGGCGGCCGCGGCGAGCTCCAGTTTGAGCGCGATTCGAAGATTGCCCTCTTCCGGGTCGACACCAAGAGGCGACAGGCGCTCGTAGGGCCGTCCCGGTGCGAGGCAACTGCGAAGCACGCCGGGCGTGAACCCGATCGGAGGCGCGAGGCCGAGGATGTCGCACGCCTGCGAGAGGTTTTCGAACTCCTTTGCCGTGTCGCCGCGCAATCGCGCGGCGAAGTAGGTCTTCCGAAAGTGCAGCGGATAGGCGACCGCGAGCGGATGCCTTTGCCTCGTGTCTCGCCCGGCGATGACGATCTCGGCCGACATCAGGGGAAGGTCGTTCGCCTCGCGATGCGCGATCGTACGCACGACGTAGTCGTTCTGTTGCGGCCGCTCGAGAAGGCCGGCAAGCTCGTGCGCCAATCTCACAGAGTGCCGAGGAGATACGGCGACGAGCCGCTCGTCATCCATGCGACGTGCATCTTAGCTCAGGGGAAGATGCCGCTCTGATAGTCCGAGAGGATCTCCCCCGCGGCGCGGGCGCCCTCTTCCGCGCCGCCCTCCATGAAGCCCTGGAAGCTCGTGGAGCAGTGTTCGCCCGCGAAGTGAATCTTGCCCTGGCGGACGCCTTCGTAGCCGCTGAAGGACGTGTACTGCCCGACCAGCCAGCACGAGTAACTTCCGAGGAGATTGGGATCGATCGCGGGTACGCTCAGCGTCGCCGTGCCGGTATAAAGGCGCGTGATCCCGGGGTAAACGGGCTCGATCTGCCGCAGGAACGCGTCCGCGTACTCCCGAACGGAAGACGAACTGGAATCGGTATACGGGCCTGCCGGATGGAACGACGCTCCGATGGATCCGCCGGTGTAATCGACGAGGATTCCGGTCGAGCCGGGCTGAGCACGCGTGACGTCCCAGGTGTTCTGATACCCCGTGTCGGCATAGGACGATCCGAAGCTCCGCGGCCAAGGATGACCGGCCTCGTCCCAGATGCGGCTCGAGAACTGAAGTTGCAGCTTCGCGTTCGTTCCGTAGCCGAGTTTCGTGATGGCCGTATTCTTCAAAGAGTCGAACCCCGCCTTCGAATAGTCGAGCGTCCGGAGGACGCTGAACGGAATCGTGAGTACGACGCGGTCCGCGGTCACCGACTCCGTTCCCCCGGAGGTCGCGAACTTCAGATCGAAGGACCCGTCGCTCGCTTTCGCCAGCTCCGTGAGTCGATAGCCCGTCTTGACGGATCCCGGCGGCAACGAGGCCGCGATCGCTCTCGGAAGCTTGTCGTTGCCGCCCCGGATGTGGAAGCGCTCGTCGGAGTACCCGAAGAGCACGAGATCGTTGGTGGGACCGACGAGGAGATACACGAGGTTCAAGCTGCTCTGCTCCTTCGTGTCTCGGCCGTATTCGATGTTGTAGGCGACGTCGAGCAGCTTGCCGAACGTGGACCCGTGGCCGCCCGGAACGAAGCGCTCGATCCACGCGTACACGCTCGTGTGATCGAGCTCGCGTCCCGCCGCCGTGGACGAATTGTAGAGTGTCGGGAAGGGCGCGTTCGTGTTCTGGGTGTTGAGCACCTGGAGGACCGGTTGAAAGTCTTTGTCGGCTTGTGCATACGGATAATACTTGCCGTCGAAGTAGTACGTCTCGGTCGACCCGGCCGGCTCCGCGGCGTGAAGGTCGTCGAGGGGTAGGCCGAAGCGCTGCGCGAGGCCTTGAATGGCCGTGTGGCCGCTGTCAATCAGCTCACCGCACCACTCGCTGACCTGGCCATTCGCCCACGTCCGCGCGTTCGAGTGCATGCGACCACCCACCACGGAGGCGGCTTCGTAGATCGTCGACGAATACCCTGCGTCGCTGAGCGAGAGTGCGGCGTTCAATCCCGCGATTCCTGCTCCGACAATCGCAATGCGCGGCTTTTCTGTCGATGCGATCGCCGGACGGCTCCTGGCGACCACGGCGGCGCCGGCGAGCGCGCCCGCGCCTTTCAGCAAGTCGCG
>JBAULD010000990.1:0-13299 GCA_049578005.1 Polyangiaceae bacterium | reverse complement strand
GGGCCGGGTTGGATCGGCATGGGATGGAACTGGTTTGGCTGGTACCCGGCGAACGCAGGAACGGACATCAGCCCGTACGCGAATCTTACGTTCCAAGTTCGAGTCGAAAACAAGTCGCCGGACACCGCTCTCGACCCCGCTTCGGTGACGGCCTTGCTCGGCTGCAGCAAGGGCAAGAAGGGGAGCGCGGACGCAGCCGTCCAGAAGTACACGGCGGACTTCGCGGACGGACAGTGGCACAAGGTCGCCATCCCCGTCGCGGACTTGATGTCCGGCGCGGGCGCCGCGTTCGATCCCGCGTCGGCGTGGGAGTTTCGCGTGAGCGCGTGGAGCGCCGCGCAGCGCGACTTCACGATTTACATCGACGACATTGCGGTCGAAAAATAGAGAGCTCGCTCCGCGTCGACATGGATTCCGGCGATCGCAAGGAGCACGCGTTTCGAAATCCAGAGCTTTCGACCGAAGAGCGAATCGGCGACCTTCTGTCGCTGCTGACGCTGGACGAGAAGATTGACTGTCTCGGCACCGACCCGAGCGTCCCGCGTCTGCGAATCAAGGCGAGCGGACACGTCGAAGGGCTACACGGTCTCGCCCTGGGTGGTCCGGGGCGATGGGGTGGGGACTGCCCCGTCCCGACGACGACGTTTCCTCAAGCGATTGGCCTTGCGCAGACGTGGAACGTCGAGGCGCTACGCGAGGTCGCGACTGTCGAGTCTTACGAGGCTCGCTATATTTTCCAGAATCAGCGCTACGCTCGCGGCGGTTTGGTGGTTCGCGCTCCGAACGCGGACCTCGGCCGGGATCCCCGCTGGGGCCGCACCGAAGAGTGCTACGGCGAAGATCCCTATCTCGCCGGAGCCATGGCCGTTTCCTTCGTGCAGGGACTCCAAGGAGATCATCCGCGGTATTGGCGCACGGCGGCGCTTCTCAAACACTTTCTCGCGAACAGCAACGAAAACGATCGCGATCGAACCTCCTCCGACTTCGACGATCGATGCTTTCGCGAATATTATTCGGTGCCGTTTCGTATGGCGATTCAGGACGGCGGCTCGCGCGCGTACATGGCGGCGTACAACGCGTACAACGGCGTGCCTTGCACGACCCATCCGGTCCTCGCCGGCGTCACCGTGACCGAGTGGAAGCAGGACGGGATCATCTGTACGGACGCGGGCGCCCTGCGACTTCTCGTCAGCGCGCATCGATCTCACCCCGACCTCGTGGAGGCGGCGGCGGCGGCCATTCACGCCGGAATCACCCAATTTCTGGACGACTACCGAGGCAGCGTTCTCGCGGCGATCGAGCGAGGCCTGCTCGGCGAAGCGGAGATCGACGACGCGATTCGCCGGAATTTCAGGGTCATGGTCCGGCTGGGCCTTCTGGATCCCCCCGAGCTGGTGCCGTATTCGAGCATTGGCGAATCCGACGTCGAGCCCTGGGAGACCCCGGAGAATCGTGCTTCGGTGCTGCGCGTCACGCAAGAGTCAATCGTCCTCCTGAAACACGACCGTCATCTGCTCCCGTTCGATGAAAACGAGCTCGAATCGGTCGCCGTCATCGGTCCGCTGGCCGACCGCGTCTTGATCGACTGGTACAGTGGAACTCCGCCGTACGCCGTTTCCCCGCTGGAGGGCATCCGGAGGAAGGTGGGCAGCCGAGTCCTGGTCCGGCAAAGCACCAATAACGACGTGAGCGACGCGGTCCGGCTCGCCCGACAATCGGACGTCTGCATCGTGTGCGTCGGCAATCACCCGACAGGCGACGCAGGCTGGGCCGAAGTCGCGCGGCGCAGCTACGGCCGCGAAGCGGTCGATCGCCAATCGCTCGAATTGGAAGACGAGGCGTTGGTCCAGCGCGTCTGGGAAGCGAACCCGCGAACAGCCCTCGTCCTGATTTCGAGTTTTCCGTATTGCATCGGATGGAGCGACGCGAACCTCCCTGCCATCGTCCATGCGACCCACAACAGCCAGGAACTGGGGATCGCGTTGGCCGACGTTCTTTTCGGGGACTACAACCCGGCGGGGCGGCTCGTCCAGACGTGGCCGCGATCGATCGATCAGCTTCCGACCATGATGAATTATGACGTCCGGCAAGGGCGCACGTACATGTATTTCAAGGATTCGCCCCTCTATCCCTTCGGTCACGGTCTCAGTTACACGACGTTCGCGTATCGGAGGATGCGGATCGACGTGGCGTCGATCGGGCCGGAAGAAGGTACAGCCGTACGGGTCGAGGTGACGAATACGGGCGGGCTGGCCGGCGACGAAGTGATTCAAATGTACGTGAAGCACCTCGAATCGCGGGTCCCTCGTCCGTGGCTCGCGCTATGCGGGTTTCGACGGGTCCGCTTCGAACGGGGCGAAACCAAGACCGTGTCGATGGAGCTGCGGGCTCGCGACCTGGCCTATTGGGACACGGGTCGCGAGTGCTTTGCCGTCGAGCGGGGGAAAATCGAGATCCTGGTGGGCGGGTCTTCGGCGAACATCGCGCTCCGAGGCACCGTCTCGATCGCGTGAACGCCCTCCCATGTCGCTTGTTCGAAGGGGGTGAGGCGAGTAGAAATCCCGCGACCATGGGACAGGCGAGAAACGGTTCTGACGTCCGGCGCGCAAGCGCCGTCATCCCGCTCGTCGAGGACCTCCTGGCCCGGATGACTCTCGTCGAGAAGGCAGGGCAAATGAGCCAGCTGCCCATTTTCGTCTCGCCGGCGCCCCAGGAGACCGTCGACGCTGTTCGAAAGGGAAGGGTGGGTTCGTTTCTCAACGCCCAGACCGTCGCGCAGCGAAATCTGCTTCAAAAGGTCGCCGTCGAGGAAAGCCGGCTAAAGATTCCGCTGATTTTTGGCCGCGACGTGATCCACGGGTACAAGACGATTTTCCCAATTCCGCTGGGACAGAGCGCATCCTTCGACCCCGCGCTCGTGGAACGCGCCGCTGCGGCAGCCGCCCGAGAGGCGAGCGAGTCCGGGGTCGACTGGGTGTTCGCTCCGATGGTGGACATCGCGCGCGATCCGCGCTGGGGAAGAATTGCCGAGAGCTGCGGAGAAGATCCCTATTTGGCCTCCCGTATCGGCGCGGCCATGGTGCGTGGATTTCAGGGTCCAGAGGTCGGCGCGCCCGGCCATGTTGCGGCGTGTGCCAAGCACTTCGCCGGGTACGGCGCAGCCGAGGCGGGGAGGGAATACGGTACGACGTCCATACCGGAGCAGCTTCTGCGCGAAGTGTATCTCGCGCCGTTCAAAGCGTGCGTGGATGCGGGGGCGCTCACGCTGATGACCGGGTTCAACGATCTCAATGGGGTTCCGGCGTCGGGCAACGAGTTGCTCCTCGGGAAGATCCTCCGAGGGGAGTGGGGCTTCGAGGGCTTCGTCGTGAGCGATTGGGCCTCGATCGCCGAGATGGTGCGCCACGGATTCGCCGGGGACGAGACCCACTGCGCGCTCGAGGCCGCACGCGCCGGGGTCGACATGGAAATGGGCAGCAGCGCGTACGCAAACCTTCCCGGGCTGGCCGAACACGGGGACCTACCGGTGGGAGTGCTCGACGAGGCCGTGCGCCGCGTGCTGACTGTGAAGTATCGACTGGGCTTGTTCGAGCATCCATACACCGCTCCGCCGGAAGCCATCGCGGCATCGTCGAGCACTCATCGTGCGGTCGCTCGAGAATTGGCTCGCGAGAGCATCGTTCTTCTCAAGAACGAGGGAGGGGTTCTGCCGTTGGGCCCGCACGTCAAGTCGGTAGCCGTCATCGGACCTCAGGCCGACGATGCGGTCGACCAGCTCGGGTGCTGGTCGTTCGACGGCGATTCCTCCGCATCGATCACAGCGCTTTCCGCGCTGCGCGAGCGATTCGGCGGCGCGGTAGACGTTCACTATGCCAAAGGATTACAGGATTGCCGCACGCTGGATCGAAGCGGCTTCGATGCTGCGATCGAGGCAGCTGAAAAGGCGGACATCGTTCTGGCCTTCTTCGGCGAGCCGGCCAACCTGAGCGGAGAGTGTCGGAGCCGCGCCTTCTTGGACTTTCCGGGCGCGCAGCTCGATCTCCTCGAGCGCCTTGCGCAGACGGGACGGCCGGTCGTCCTCGTCGTGTCCGCGGGGCGTCCGCTGACCATCGGGCGCGCGTGCGAGTTCGCCCGAGCGGTGCTCTACGCCTGGCATCCCGGCACCATGGCGGGGCCCGCGATCACGGACATTCTGACGGGCGACGTGGCTCCGTCGGGCAAGTTGCCGGTCTCATTCCCACGGGCGGTGGGGCAGATTCCCATCTATTACAACGCAAAGAATACAGGTCGGCCGGCGACCTCGCGGTCGCGCGGAATCCCCGTGGGGACGCCCCTCGACCCCGAGGGCTTCGAATCGAGCTACATCGACGTCGACGTCACTCCCGAATTTCCCTTCGGATTTGGCTTGTCGTACACTCGATTCGAATATTCGAACCTGCGCGTCGTGCCGGCGCGGGTCGTGCGCGAGGGCTCCGCGACCGTTGCAGTCGAAGTGACGAACACGGGCTCACGATCCGGCGTCGAAGTCGTTCAGCTCTACGTGCGCGACCGCGTTGCCTCGGTCACCCGACCCGTTCGCGAGCTCAAACGCTTCGAGCGGGTTTCGCTGGCTCGCGGAGAAACGACGACGGTCGAGTTTGCGATCACGGCGCAAGACCTCGCTTTTTGCGGAGGTGACATGCGGACGACGGTGGAGGCCGGCATCTTCGATATTTTCGTCGGCGGCGATTCGCGCGCCGAGCTGGGCGTAGCACTCGAAATCGAGTGAGCACCGGCGGCGGGCACATGGTAGCTTCGGCCCTCGCATGGACGATTTGGTCACGGTCGCTTCCTTCTCCGACGTTCCCGAGGCCGAGCTCGCGAAAGAGCGCCTGGGGCTGGAGGGCATCCGCGCGTTCGTCGTCGGCGCACAGACGGCGAGTCTGATGCCGTATCTCACGAGCACGACCGGCGGCGTCCGCGTACAGGTCGAGCCCAAGGACGTCGAGCGCGCGAAAGAGATTTTGGGGGGTTAGGTCGGCGAAGCCGGCTTATCGCTTAGCCCACGCCTTCCCCCGCGGGGCCCTGCGGCCGAGGCCCGCGGACATGATATTGGGGTAGAGCAATGTCGCCGAACTTCAGTCTCGCCGGGCAGGTTGCCGTGGTTACCGGCGCCAGCCATGGAATCGGTCGTGGGCTTGCTTGCTCGCTCGCCGATGCGGGCGCCAAAGTGGTGGTCGCCGCGCGCAGCACCGGCGAGCTCGAGAAGCTCGCCGGCGAGATCGACGGCCTCGCAGTGACCATGGATGTCGCCCAAGTCGCCAGCATTCGACGCGGGTTCGACGAGATCGTGCAGCGGCTCGGCCGCGTCGACGTCTTGGTGAACAACGCCGGACTCGGCGCCAATCACGCCGCAGTCGATGTGACCGAAGAGAACTGGGACGAACTGATGTCGGTCAACCTGCGGGGGCTCTTCTTCTGCTGCCAGGCGGCCGCGCGGCCGATGCTCGCGCGCGGCTATGGGCGCATCGTCAACATCAGCTCGCAGGCGGGCCTCGTCGGGATTCGCGATCACGCCGTGTATTGCGCTTCGAAAGGCGGCGTCAACCAGGTCACTCGAGTGCTTGCTCTTGAGTGGTCCGCGCGTGGCGTGACCGTCAACGCCGTGGCGCCCACGTTCATCTACACCGAGGGAACGAAAGACCGGCTCGATCGACCCTCGTACCTCAAGAGCGTGGTCGACCGCATCCCGGCCGGTCGCGTCGGCACGATCGACGACGTGGCGGGGGCAGTCGTCTATCTCGCGTCGCCAGCGAGCGCGCTCGTCACGGGCGTGGTCCTGCCGGTCGACGGCGGTTGGACGGCGCAGTGACTACCGGGTGAGGTCGACCGGCCTCCTTCCGCGAGCGCGACAACGGAGGCTCCCTACCGCACCACCTGGTGTGGCGTTTGCTTCAGCGCACGGGTGATGGCGCTTGCGGAGGCAATACCGGCGGGGTCCGGACCGTGGACCGCTCCCCTCGCACCGGTGCCGTCAGGCTTTGCGCGTGCGCGGTCACGGATGGCGTGGGAGATGGCCACCCTGGCATTGCCGCGCTCGATCCTTTGGCTGCACGGTAGGCGCGATCGGAATCGAAAGCGGGTCGCGCTCACGTTCGACGACGGACCCGATGCGATGACGTTGGAGTACCTGGACGTTCTCGCCCACTTGAATGTGCGCGCCACATTCTTCTTGATCGGAGAAAAGGCGGCTCGCGAGCCGGGCCTCGTGCGTGAGTATCGTCGCGCGGGTCACGATGTCGGCGGCCACGGCTGGAGCCATGACGCGTTCTCGCGCATGAGCGACGACCGCTTGCGAGACGAGCTCGCGCGCACCGAGTCCGCCCTTGGCGCCGCGGAGGGTCGCCTTCGTTTCGTGCGGCCGCCCCGGGGCGCGATCTCCATTCGTTCGCTCGTCCAGATCGCCGCCGCTGGCTATACGACGGTGCTCTGGTCGATCGATTCCGACGACTGCCGGGCTCGCGATCCGCGGATCGTCGAGCGCCGAGTCGCGCCCAAAACCATTGGGCCGGGCGATGTGGTGCTCTTGCACGAGCTGCAATCCTGGACGATCGAAGCCCTCCCTTCCATCGTGACGTCGCTCCGCAGGGAAGGATACGAGCTCGTGACCATCAGTGAACTCATGGAGTGACATCGTCGACATCGAACGAGGCATCGATCCCTGGCGTGCTTTTGAATCGTGCATTGCAGTAAGAAAAAATCGTCACGACTGTAAGTCGCCTGGTGCGGTCGTTGCTTCGCGGCTGGGACAGCGACAAGGGCCCGGACGATCGCCGGCGAATCGCGCAGGAAAAAGCGCATTTGCTGCTGAATGTTTGCGGCAATCTCCTAAACTTCAGTCATACCTTGAGCGTGCATCTCTCAACTCTTGCGCGACGCGACCGGGGAAGGGGTTCTTGGGTTCCTTTGGGCCTTCTGGGCGCGGTGATTGCCGCGGGCTGTACAACCGCGGACCTTCCCCTCACCGGTCCGCGAGCGGGTGGCGCAGCCGCCGGAGCGGCCCCCGGAGCGGCCGGATCGATGGGTGGTGGCCCCGGCGGTGCCGGGACGTCGAATGGAGGAGCGCTGGCCGGGGGCACCGCGAGTAGCGGCCCCGCGTACCTTCCCGTTCGCGTCCGGCGACTGACCGACGACGAATGGCGAGCCTCCGCATTTGCGCTCTTCGGCGTGAATTCGATGACTGCTGCCACGTTTACGCCCGACTCGACGCAGACAGGGTTCGCGGTCAATGACGGGCAGCAGGTAGACCCGGTGCTCGCCGGTCAGATCGATACCGCGGCCCACGAAATCGCTGCCGGTGCCGCGGCGCTTTCGTCGACCGCGCCCTGCGCCGACCCGACGACCGGCGGCGAGGCGTGCGCGAAATCGTTCATCGCCACGCTCGTGCCCCTGGCTTACCGGCGGCCGGCCGTCCAGGCGGAGCTCGACGGGCTGCTCGTCGTCTATCACGCGGCGGCGGACGGTGGCGCGTACACCGACGGGATCCAGGCCGTCATCGCGGCAGTGCTCGACTCACCCGGGTTCATCTATGTGACCGAGATGGGAAGCGCCACGGGCGACACGGTCAACATGACCGACTTCGAAATCGCCAGCGAGCTTTCGTATCTCCTTACCGGCAACCCGCCCGACAGCACGCTCACTTCCGCGGCGCAGGCGGGTCAGCTTCAAAGCGCGGCGAACCGGCAGTCGCAAGCCCGCCGCCTTCTGAAGACAACCAACGCCCAGACCCAGCTCACCAAGGTCATCGAGCAGTGGCTCGGCATCGATTCCGTGGCGCAGATCGCGAAGGACACGACGGTCTATGCGAACTTTGCCAACCTCGCGCCGGCCATGAAAGCGGAGGCTGACGCGTACATTTCGGAGATCGTCTGGAACGAGGGGAAAGGCGTGGCCGAGCTCTTCGGGGCCAACTGGACGATCGCTAGCGCGAGTCTCGCCTCGTTCTACGGAGCCCCAGCGCCCGATGCCACGGGCCGCGTTTCGCTCGCGGGGACGGGGCGCACGGGGATTCTCGACCAAGGCGCGTTTCTTTCGGTCTACGCGCACGCGAGCGAGAGCGGGCCGGTTCTCCGAGGGGTGGCGATCCTGCGAAACGTGGCCTGCGTCACGATCCCGGACCCGTCGTCGTTGAACATCGTCGTCGTGCCCCCCACGCCGGACCCGACGAAAACGACGCGGCAGCGATACGCGGTTCACGCGACGGACCCCGTATGCGCGAGCTGCCACACGCAGATCGACTCGGTGGGTTTTGCGTTCGAGAACTTCGACGGAGAGGGCCAGCTGCGGACGACAGACGCCACCCCACCGCAACCGGTCGACAGCACGACGACAGTCGCGACGTCGACGGCGGATCTCGGCAACAGTTACGCCGACAGCGCCGCGCTCGGGGCGGCCATCGCGAACAGCGCCGCCGTGCGTCAGTGCTTCGCGCGCAAGATGTTCCAGTACGCGGCAGCTCGGAATGACTCCGACACGACCGTAAAGGCCGCGGAGGACGCGTTCATCAGCACCTGGAATGCCCTCCCGCAGGTTTCGCAAAATAGCTTGATCGAGGTGCTCGTGGCATATGCCGGGAGCCCAGCATTCATTACTCGAAAGGTGGTTCCATGAGTCGCAGTGCGGAGCGTTCACGGCGCGCTTTCCTTCGTGCCGTCGGGAGCGCGGCAATCGCGTCCCCCTTCGTGCGGTTGCTCGAGCCGTCCGTCGTTCAGGCCGACGGAGGGACGCTGCCGATGAACCTGATCGTGATCTATCACCCGCACGGGATCGCAGCCGAGTACTGGGCGATGCAGTCGACGGACACGGAGACCTCGTTCAACATCACGTACCCGTATTGCTCGCTCCAGCCCCTCGACGACGCGACCACGTACGGAAAGAGCTACAAGAACCAGATCCTGGTCATCGACCACCTGAGCAACCTTTCGAACGCCAACGGTCATAGCTCGGCGGCGACGATTACGACGGGGAGTCAGATCACGGGCACGAGCCCCGCTCTCCCGCAAAACTCGTCGATCGATCAGTTTCTGGCGGTTCAGAGCGGCCTCGGTGCGAGCTCGCCGGTGACATCGATCGCCGTGGGCGTCGGCACCGACGCCACCGACGCTGGCAGCAACTTGTCGTTCGGCCCTGGCGGCGCGGGGCTTCCGAAGATCATCGACCCGAGCGCGACGTTCACCACGCTCTTCGGATCCTTGGCCAGTGCCAGCCAGAGTCCGGCCGCCGTCGCGGCCGCCGCTCGCCAAGCGGCGATCCAGAAGAGCATCCTCGACTTTTCCATCGCCCAGATCACGTCGCTCGAGACCAAGCTTGGTGCCGCCCAGAAGCTCAAGCTCGATCAACACCTGACGTCGATCCGCGACCTCGAAAAGAACCTCGGAGGGATGGCCGGCGTGAATTGTCAGGCCCCAACCGCCCCCGATCCGACGACCTTTCCGAAGACGGTACGCTACAACGGTGGCGAGCCGTACTTCGACGTCATCACGAACCTGCAGCTCGACCTCATCGCGCAGGCGATGGCATGCGGAATCACCCGTTTTGCCACGTGTTATCTCGGGGACCTTAGCTATGCAGGCAACCCGCTGAACCTTCCCGCGGACAACCATGGGTCGGTCGCGCACACCTACAACGCGTCGACCGTCGGCAACGACGACCACACCCAGACCGGCGTCCCCGCGACGCAGCAACTCCTCGCGACACTCAACAAGTACTTTTACGGCAAGCTTGCGCGGCTCCTCCAGAAGCTCGACTCGTTGGGGGCGCTCGACAACACGCTCATCTACATGTCGAGCGACATGGGCAATCCGGCGTCGCACAGCACGCTGAATACGCCGACGGTTCTTGCGGGCGGTGCCGGCGGCAAGTTCCGGATGGGTCGTCGCCTCGCGCAGCCGTGGCAGTGCCCGAGCAGCGATCAGTGGTGCAGCACGACTGGGCCCGAGTACGATCCCACCGCCAACAACCACTTGCTCGTGTCGATCGCGCAGGCGTTCGGTGTGAACGTGAATCAGTTCGGGACGCAGCCGAATCCGAACGACTCCACGGGTGCTCTCAGCGGCCTGACCTGACGGGTCGTCGGGCGGTCGCCGCCTTCGGATGAAGGAACAGGGACGCGCTAGGAGCGCCAGCGGATCGAAGCAGAGGTCACTGGCCCGAACCTGCTGCGCTCACTGAATGAACGCAAGATCCTGGATCGTCACGTTGGTCGTGTACGGGACGCCGCCGGTGCACGGCCAAGGCAGCTGGAACTGAATCTGGGCGATTTGCCCCGGATTGTCGATCGTCGGGTGCGGGCTGCCCCCGGAGAACTCGCTCCAGAGCGCCTTAACGACGGTCGGCGTGCTCGGCACGCTGAAATAGTACGACGCCGGGACGCAATTGCTGGCGCAGGTCGCTCCCGGGTTTACCGTTCCGTTCGCGTTGACCGCCATGTCGTTGGACAGCTGGGTCACCTGAATCTGCATCTGCGTGGCGGTTCCCGCGTCCCCGGCGTCTTCACCCGGGACCCCCAAGTCGCCCGAGACCGTGAACTGAATGCCCTTGTACGCTGAGGCATTATCGCAATGATACTGCCACATCCCAAATCCGGAATACGTGGCCACGGTCCCCGTGAGCGTCCATGCGTTCGTCGAGGGCGAGAATGCGGGGATAAAGCTATTCTGACTAGCGAGCGTGGTGCAGGCGATACCCGCGTCTGGATTGGCGAGCATGTCGACTCCGGGCCCCGCCGTGGGAAACAAGAACGTGCCCCCGCCGTAGCCATTGTATGCGCCAAAGTTCGAGAGGTACGCGCCGCCCGCGTCGAGCGCGAGGGGCGTCGCGTTCTGCGTGAGGACCGCCGGGCCTCCGTCCGGATTTTGCGGGGGGAGGACGCACGTCACCGAGCCCGCGTCGATGATCGAGCTGCTATCGCCGCCGCCGCTATCTGCGGCGGCCCCTCCGCTTCCACTTCCGCCGCTATCGGCCGCGGCCCCTCCGCTTCCGCTTCCGCCGCTATCGGCGGTCCCCCCGCTGCTGCCCCCCCCGCTAGCGCCTGAGTCGGCATTGACCGCGGTGGTCGAGCAGCCGGAAGCGCCGAGCACTCCGCAGGCGGCCAAAGACAAGAACGTCGACGGAACGAATCGAAGCCGAAAAGCGCCTGCCATCATTGGGTTGCCATTTCGTATGCGCTTTCCCCGGGGTAGTCAATCGGCTCCCTCACTGCGCCGTCCACCCCCCGTCGACCACGATGGTTTGCCCCGTGATGTTGCGCGCAGCCGGAGACACCAAGAACGCAGCGATCCCAGCGAGCTCGTCGAAGCCGATGAAGACGCGCTTGGGCATGGGCTGGAGCATGATCGTGTCCACGACCTCCGATTCGGCTATCCCGCGCGTCCGTGCTTGCTCCGCGATTTGCCGATCGACGAGAGGCGTCTTCACGTAGCTCGGACAGATCGTGTTTACGGTGATATCGACGTCGTTGGTCTCCAGTGCAATCGTCTTGGAGAAGCCGACCAACCCGTGCTTGGCCGCGACGTACGCGCTCTTGAACGGACTCGCCACCAAGGAGTGGATGCTGCCCATGTTGATGATGCGCCCGTAGCCGCGCCGCCGCATACCGGGGAGAACCGCCCGCGTCAGCCGTGCCACACCTGTCAGCATGACGGCCACGAGGAGGCTCCACGTTTCCATCGAGAACTCCTCCAAGGGCGCCACGTTCTGCAGCCCGGCGTTGTTCACGAGCACGTCGATGGGACCCGAGAGCGAAGCGACCGCCCGAGCCACGCTCTCGTCCGAGGTCACGTCGATGCGCACCGCTTCTGCGGAGCCCCCCGCCGAGCGGATCGCCGCCGCACCGGCCCCCGCCTGCTCGATCGCAACGTCGCTGAGAATGACGTGATGACCAAGCCGGGCGAGTTCGACCGCGAGACCTGCGCCGATCCCGCTGCCGGCGCCGGTTATGAGAATGTGTGCCATCGCGCCCCCCTCACATTTCGAAGAGCGCCGCACCCCACGAGAGCCCCCCGCCGAATCCGCACAACATCACCCGAGCACCAGGGCGCAGGCGCTCGTTCTCCCACGCCTTTGCCAGCGTCAGGGGAATGCTGGCGGCCGCGGTGTTGCCGTAGGCCTCGACGGTGGTGACGGTTCGAGCCATGGGCAGGGCAAGGCTCGTCATGATGGCTTCGATCATGCGAAGGTTGCTCTGATGCAAGATTACGAGATCCAGGTCCGACGGCTGCAGGCCGTGCTCATCGAGCAGCGACCGAATGGTGCGCGGGACGGTGACCACCGCGAAATCCCAGACCTTCGGGCCGTCCATCACGAACGTGTTCTGTCTCTTGGCGAGGAGTTCAGCGGTGATCGGTAGGGCCGTCCCTCCCGCGGGCACCCGGATGTCGCGGCTGCCGCGCCCGTCGCTGCCCAGTTCGAAGTGGATGCGCCGCTCATCCCCATCCGTCTGCGACAGGAGAACCGCGCCGGCCCCATCGCCGAAGAAGATGCACGTGCGCCGGTCGCTCCAGTTCATGATCTTCGAGAATGCATCCGCTCCGATGACCAACGAGTTGCGATAGCGCCGCGGCGCCGACAGCATCATTCCTTGGGCGACGTTCAAGGCGACTACGAATCCAGAGCACACCGAATTGACGTCGAACGCCGGGGCACACCGTTCAGCGATTCCGAGCTTCTCTTGAACCATACACGCGACGGCCGGCTGCGACTGATCCGGTGTGGCGCATGCGACTACGATGAGATCGACGGCCCCCTTCTCGATTCCGGCGTGGCTCAAGCACCGGAGTGCGGCCTGGGACGCCATGTCGCTGGGCGCTTCGTCCGGCCCCGCGAATCGCCGCTCGAGGATGCCCGTCTTCGCGCTGATCCACGCATCGGACGTGTCGACGAATTTCACCAACTCGTCGTTGCGGACGCGCCGCTCCGGTACGTAGGCCCCCACTCCAGCCAGTTGAATCCCCATGCTCCCTACTCCCTCCATGGGAGACCCGTCCTGTCCTCCCGCCTGCCCGTGAACACTCTCCCCTGAAGCGCGTTTTCGGACGAGACCCGGCTACGCCCCGATTCCCATGCTCGCCTCGGGACGCGAGTCGCGCCTCTCTCGCAAGAACCACTTCGACTTCGCCTGCCCGTACGCGAGGAGATCGCTGAGCAGCTCTGCGTTTCGATCCATCTTGGTCCGCGAATGAAGAGCCCGATCCAGAACGATGCGCTTGATTCGTATCATGCGGCGCCTCGGGTCGCTGATCGTCCCCGAGGCGATCGCACGAT
>JBAULD010000989.1:0-1850 GCA_049578005.1 Polyangiaceae bacterium | reverse complement strand
GGGTATAGTCATTAGTTCGCCGGAAGGCGTCATTCTCGACGCGAATCCCGCGGCCCTCAATCTGCTGGGGTTCACCCTCGAAGAGATGGTCGGCCGAACGAGCGTCGACCTCGACCTCTACCCGTTGAGAGACCGAGAGCGAATCTTCGCATTGCTACGGGCGCAGGGTTTCGTTCTGGATCTGGAATTGAGGATCCAAGGAAAACTCGCCAACTTCCTCGACGTGAGAGTTTCGGTTCAGAAGGTCCTGATAGGTCGAGAGCCTCGGTTCGTCACCACGTTCGTCGACGTCACCGAGCGCAAGGTTGCGCGGGAAAAAGAGCGCCTGGTCCAAGCCCAATTCGACGGATTCCTCGAGGCCGCACCCGACGCGGTCGTGATTTCAGACGGGGCGGGGAAGATCCTTCTCGTCAACGCGCAAACCGAAAAGCTCTTCGGATACCCGCGGAAAGAGCTCCTCGAAAAGTCGATCGAGCTCCTCGTTCCGGCTCGGTTCCGTCATTCCCATCCGGCCCACCGCGACCGCTACCTCGCGGACCCGAAGACGCGCACCATGGGGTCCGGTCTCGTGCTCTTCGGTTTGCGGCGAGATGGGACCGAGTTCCCCGTCGAAATCAGCTTGAGCCCTCTCGAGACCGAAGGCGGAACCCTCGTCTACAGCACGATTCGCGACGTCACCGAACGCAGTCAGGAAGAGGCCCGAGCGCGTTTGGCCGCCATCGTCGAGGCCTCGGACGACTGCATCATCGGCGAGACGCTCGACGGCATCGTGACGAGCTGGAATCGGGCCGGCGAACGCATTTTTGGGTACACCGCTGCGGAAATGGTGGGCAGCCCCTTTGAGATCCTCTGCCCTCCCGACGCAGTTGAGCAGCACGCCGAGATTCTGCGGCGTATCGCCCGGGGCGACCGAGTTACGAATTTCGAGGTCTTGCGTCGAACCAAAGACGGCCGAGACATCACGGCCTCGATAACGGCCTCGCCGGTGCGAAACCAGGAAGGGGTTGTGGTTTCCGCTGCGAAGGTGACCCGCGACATCACTGCTAACAAGGAGCGGGAGGCCGCGCTCCAAGCGTCTCTCAAAGAGAAGGAGGTCCTGCTCCAAGAAGTGCACCACCGCGTCAAGAACAATCTCCAGGTGATCGCAAGCCTGCTCAACATGCAGCTCCGCAAAGTGGACAGCCAGGCTGCGCGAAGCGCGCTCGAAGAATGCCGTAATCGCGTGCTCGCGATTGCGCTGATTCACGAGAAGCTCTATCAGTCGAAGGACTACGGCCGTGTTCCATTCTCCGACTACATCCGGACCATTGCGGGCAACGTCTTCCAATCGGCAGGCATTTCCCCGGGCGTCGTGCAGTTGGCGGTTCAAATCGAGCCAATTACCCTCCCGGTGGACAAGGCCATCCCCTGCGGCCTGCTCGTCAATGAGCTCATTACGAACGCGCTGAAGCATGCATTCCCCGATCGGCGCGAGGGAATCGTCGAGGTTGCGCTGTCGGCGCGCGAAGGGAAAGTGAGCCTCTGCGTGAAAGACAACGGCATCGGTCTGTCGCCGGACTTCGAACTCGAAAAATCGCGGAGTCTCGGTCTTCAGCTCGTGACGACCCTCGCTCGGCAGCTCGACGGGAGCGTCGACCTTTTGCGCAGTGGCGGCACGACCTTCCTGGTGAGCTTCGCCCTTGAGTCCTGAGTCTGCCGTTCTGGATCCATATCGGACTTGATCGGAGTTAGGGTATTCGGGATCCATCTGGCCGCTTTGACGCTTCTTCCGTCAAGTCCGCCCCGTCAGCTCGCGTCCCCTACCCGTCGATGCGGACGTCCTTCAGTAGCGGTACTTCCACGCCATATCG
>JBAULD010000988.1:0-5385 GCA_049578005.1 Polyangiaceae bacterium | reverse complement strand
GAGCGGCGCGCCACACGCACGACTACAAGCGTCATGGCGTGGTCGACCTGTATGCGGCGCTGGAGATCGCGACGGGGAACGTCACGCATCGCGTGACCGAGTCGCATACCGGCGCGGACTTTCTCGCTTCATGAAGACCGTCGTGCGGCGCTATTCGAAGCAGCAACTGCACGTCGTGCTCGACAACTCGTCTACGCACGGAACGCCGGACGTCAAGGCGTGGCTCGCCGCGAACCCGCGGGTGCACTTCCACTACACACCGACGAGCGCGTCCTGGCTGAATCAAGTCGAAGGGTTCTTTGGCATCCTGGGCAAGCAATCGCGGCGCCTCCGACTTCCCATCGAAGCGTGCCCTGCGCGACCACCTCAACCTTCGCGGAGAGGAGAACGATTTTGGAGACATTGTGGAGACGGGCCAAACCGACCCTGGCACGGGTCTAACTTCCCGTTCTCACTCGGGAATTTTGGCGACCCCAACGGGAATTGAACCCGTGTTACCGACGTGAGAGGCCGGTGTCCTAACCGCTAGACGATGGGGCCGAGTTCAAAGACCTAGAAAGACCACCTGTTCAATTGCGTTGCGCACTCGGGCGGCGCGGCCGGCTGGGGGACAAGGATTCGAACCTTGATAAGCGGAGCCAGAATCCGCTGTCCTGCCGTTAGACGATCCCCCAAAGATTGTGTGGGGTTCAGTAGGCTTCCCAAGCGCCCCACGGTACAGACCGCAGGCGCTCGGGAGCGCGAACACTATTCGGCGAGGCTCTCTTGTCAAGCGTCGACCGTAGAGCCCCCTCGTACACGGCCCGAAACGCACGGCTTGCGACCCGCGATCGCCCAGTGCCCCTTGACCGCGGCTCAGAAGCGCTTAGGTTCCGCCCCGCTAGCGCTCACCCCACGTGAGTGCCAACGGCTCCGAACCAGGGTTTGGCTTCCAGCCAGCGCGGCCCACACACTCTACCCCACGTACCAAGCGAGGCTTTGCATGAAAATTCGTCCACTTGCCGATCGAGTCGTCATCAAGCGCCTTGAAAGCGAAGAGAAGACCAAGGGCGGGATCATCATTCCGGACACCGCGAAGGAAAAGCCCATCGAGGGCAAAGTGGTCGCAGTCGGCAACGGAAAGCTTCAGAAGAACGGAAAGCTTCGCACTCCGGCCGTCAAGGAGGGCGATCGCGTGCTCATCGGTAAGTACTCTGGAACGGAAGTAAAGTTGGATGGGATCGAGCACGTAATCCTCGGCGAGGACGACATTCTAGCCGTTTTGAGCTGACGGCGCGCCGCGCACCGGCGGTGGTGCGCGTTCGGAAACCTCTCGGCTCCTGTCCGGCGTTCGCGGAAATCTCTCGGCTCCTGTCCGGCGTTCGCCGGCGACGGGCCACCCCCTTTTCGACTTTAAAGGAGAATTCAACTCATGGCCTCCAAGCAGATCGCTTTCGCCCGAGATGCCCGCCACGCTATTTTGAGCGGCGTCAATCAGCTCGCCAACGCAGTGAAAGTCACCCTCGGACCCCGCGGACGGAACGTCGTCATCGAAAAGAGCTGGGGTTCGCCCGTCATCACCAAAGACGGCGTGACGGTCGCAAAAGAGATTGAGCTACTCGGCAAGCTCGAGAACATGGGAGCGCAGATGGTGCGCGAAGTTGCGTCCCGAACCAGCGACAAGGCCGGGGACGGGACGACGACAGCCACAGTGCTGGCACAATCGATTTTTTCAGAGGGGCTCAAGCTCGTGGAGGCAGGCGCCAACCCGATGGGGTTGAAGCGCGGCATCGAGGCGGCCGTGGCATCGGTCGTGGCCGAGGTAAAGAAGATTTCGACGCCCACGAAGGACAAGACGACGATCGCTCAGGTAGGCACGATTAGTGCGAACGGCGACACCGCGGTCGGCGGGATGCTGGCCGACGCGATGGAAAAGGTGGGCAAGGAGGGCGTCATTACGGTCGAAGAGGCCCGGGGCACGGAGTCGCAGCTCGACGTGGTCGAGGGGATGCAATTCGACCGGGGCTACCTCTCACCCTACTTCGTCACGAATCCCGAGAAAATGTTGGTAGAGCTCGATGATCCGCTCATTTTGATCAGCGAGAAGAAGCTCTCCAGCATGCAAGATCTCTTGCCGCTGCTCGAGCAAGTGGCCAAAGACGGGCGACCGCTTCTGGTGGTTGCGGAGGATGTCGACGGCGAAGCGCTTGCGACCCTCGTGGTCAACAAGTTGCGGGGACTCCTCAAGGTGTGCGCAGTGAAGGCGCCGGGGTTCGGCGATCGGCGCAAGGAAATGCTCAAGGACATCGCCGTCCTTACTGGCGGTCAAGTGGTGTCCGAAGACGTTGGGATCAAAGTCGACGGTCTGCAGCTGCGCGATCTGGGGCGGGCAAAGCGCGTGAAGATCGACAAGGACAACACGACGATCATCGACGGGGCCGGGGAGTCGAAGGACATCAAGGCGCGCGTCGACAATTTGCGCAAGGAAATCGAGAGAAATAACAGTGACTACGACCGTGAGAAGCTTAAGGAGCGCCTGGCGAAGATTGCCGGCGGCGTCGCGGTCGTGAAAGTAGGCGCGCACACCGAGACCGAGATGAAAGAGAAGAAGGCGAGGGTGGAGGATGCGCTTCACGCGACGCGCGCGGCGGTGGAGGAAGGAATCGTGCCCGGCGGGGGTGTTGCCCTTCTGCGAGCGGCGTCTTCGCTCGACGGTCTCAAGCTCGAGGGAGACGAGGCCTCGGGCGTACGGCTGGTAAGGCGAGCCATCGAGGAGCCGCTGCGGCAGATTGCCAAGAACGCCGGACAGGAAGGGTCTGTCGTCGTAGAGAAGGTACGCGAAGGGAAGGGTGCCTTCGGCTTCAACGCAGCGACGGACCGTTACGAAGATCTCCTCAAGGCCGGCGTCATAGACCCCGCGAAGGTCGTGCGCATGGCGCTCGAGCACGCCGCGAGTGTCGCCGGTATGATGCTCACCACGGAAGCCGCAATCGCGGAATGGCCCCAGAAGGAGAAGCCCGAAGCAGGAGGGGCGGGCGCGGGCGGTGGTATGGGTGGTATGGGCGGAATGGGTGGCATGGGTGGCATGGGCGGAATGGGTGGCGATGACTTCGATATGGACTGATTGAAGTCACCGCGCGAGAGGCGCGATCCGTTCTTCCGAACGGGCATCGCACCAACGGCCGTGGTGGCTTTGACTCGGGCGATCGCGTGCGCGTAGACTATCCGGACAGGCGCGCGTGGATCTCCGTGTGATCGGCTGCCACGGCGGCGAGACGCCCAAGCATCGTACCAGTGCGTTTGTCGTGGACGATTGCGTCGCAATCGATGCCGGAGCGCTGACGAGTGGTATGGAGCTCAAAGCGCAGTGCGCGCTCAAAGCCGTTCTCGTGAGCCACGCTCATTTGGATCACATTCGGGACCTGGCGACGATTGCGGACAACCGGAGTCAGCGGGACGCGGCGCCCCTCATCGTGGCAGGGACGAAGCCGACTCTTTCAGCCCTGAAGAAACACTTCTTCAATAATCTCCTCTGGCCCGATTTCTCGGCGATCCCGAAGGGACGCCAGTCGACCATTCAGTACGTCGAGCTCACGCCGGAACGATCGTCGATGATCGCCGGCTACGAGGTAAAGGCCATCCGCGTCAACCACACGATAGACTCATCCGCGTTCATTATTCGCGACGGCAATCGGGTGCTAGCGTACAGCGGGGATACAGGCCCTACGGATCGCCTTTGGCAGGTTCTCGATGAAACCGAAGGGCTACGGGCGCTTCTGATGGAGGTCAGCTTTCCGGACCGAGAAAGGCACCTCGCCCGCGTGAGTGGACACCACACGCCTCAGACCCTGGCCCGGGACCTCAACAAGCTCTCAGGGCCGAAGGACCTGCCGACGCTCCTATATCACATCAAACCGAGCTTTCAGGGCGAGGTCGAGCGCGAGTGCGCCCGACTTCGCGGACTCAACCTCACGGTTTGCGCCCTCGGGGATCATTTCATCCTGTGAGCCCGAGTAGTCCTGGATCATCCCGAGAGCCCGAGGAGTAGCCTGGACTGTGTGGTGGTCGGCTGCAGGCCCCCCTGACGAGATGGGCCCACGGCAAGCACCGCAGGAACCCCTTGCGCGGCCGCCATAGCAGCCGCAGATAGATCGCTTCCCGTGACGCCTTCGACTCGAACCACCTCAACCGCCTTGGACATCACCCTGGGCTTGGAAGACGATCCTGAGGGCGCCCGCATCGTCGGTGACGAGCTGAAGCTCTTGTCCACGGTCCTTTGTGCGCTGGATGGACGCGGTGGCGCGGACGTGTCGGCCGCCCGCGCTCGTGCACTGGACGACACGCGCCTTCTCGAGCTACGCGACGACGTGGCGGTCGCCAAGCCAGAAGATCTGCCAGCCCTTTTTGAGCAGATGCACCACCTTGGCGCGCTTCGCGCCCAGCGCGGGCGAAGCGTGGCAGGATCAGTAAACCGCTCCAGCCCGTACTTCGGCCACATGCGACTCGAAGAGCCGGTGCCTGCCGTCGAACTCCGCCCTGGCGGACCGCTGAAGCGCAGGCGTGACGTGCTGATTGGCGCCCGCTCCTACGTCGATTCGGGAGAGGGCATTCGCATCGTCGATTGGCGCCACGCTCCCGTCAGCAAAATCTATTACCGCTACGCAGAGGGTGACGACTACGAGGAGGAGCTGGGAGGCCGGATGGTCGAAGGCACGGTCGCGGTTCGGCGCGGCGTTAGCATCGTCGGCGGAGAGCTCGTCCGGGTTTCGGCCCCCCAAGGTGCATTCATCCGCAGCCAGGACGGTCGCTGGAAGCGGGTCGCGGTTCGGCGCGCCCACCTCGAGACGGAGAAGAGGTGGGCCGCGCGCCTCGGCGTCGCGAACGAAGCACGTCTCGGCGTCGGAGTGGACGGGGAGCTGCGCCAAGACAAGCACCTGCCGGCCATCGCATCCCTGCTCGATCCACGACAGTTCGATTTGATCGCCCGGGACAGTGGGGGGCTTGTCGCAGTTCAAGGGAGCGCTGGCAGCGGCAAGACGACGGTCGGCATGCACCGGGTTGCGTTTCTAGCGTTCCGGGAGCCTCAGCGCTTTCGTCCGGAGAACATGCTCGTCGTCGTTCCTAACGAGGCTCTCGTTCACTATGTTTCGCGCGTGTTGCCGGCGCTCGGCGTGGAAGGAGTTGGCGTCGCCACGTTCGGCCGGCTGGCGGACCGGTTTGCCACGCCCATGTTCCCGAAGTTGCCGACAGCGATCTGCGACGAAACCCCGCCGATCGTGTCGAGGGCGAAATCCCATTCGGCCGTGCTCCGTGGAATCGATCGCATTGTGAAGCAGATTGACCAGGAGCTCGACGCGCGGGTCCGAACCTCGATGGCCAAGTGGCCCGACGGCGATAGAACGATTC
>JBAULD010000987.1:0-2617 GCA_049578005.1 Polyangiaceae bacterium | reverse complement strand
TGGCCGTATCGTGTGGACTGGTGAACCCCACCGCGTGGACTGGCGCGCGTATCTGGTGGATGGGTGGGCGTACCGCGTGGATGGGTGCGCGTATCGCGTGGACTGGTGGCCGTATCGTGTGGACTGGTGACCGTACCGCGTGGACTGGCGCGCGTATCTGGTGTGTTGGGTGGGCGTATCGCGTGGATGGGCGCGCGCACCACCTACACTCAAAGGTTCCCCGAAGCGAGAAGCCTCAGTTGAACGGCGGCATCGCGTAGGCCACGGCCGGAGTCATTCCGTTCGAGCGGGGCGTCTGTGTGACGAAGGGCTCGTTGAGCCAGGCCTGCAGCGTCGCGGTCTGGCACGCGGTAAACGGTGTGATCCCCGCGGGTGGCATGATTCCGCACTTCGAGCATGAAGGGGGGTCGGCTTGGGCCATGACCGCCATCACGATTTGGAAGCGGTAGGGGGTCGGCGTCTCCGGGCACGACGAAGCGTGTGCGGGGCCTGTGATCCAATCGTACGCGTGGTTTTTGCCACCCTCGGCCGCAGTCGACGAGGCGTCGAGCACGTGGCATCCCCCGTTGGCCTTGCCACAGGAAGCAGCGAGAAACGGCTGCACGTCCTGAGAGAAGCTCACGGTCGCCGGTAGGGTGCATCCCGGGGGTGCTACGACGCTAGCGTCACCGCCCGCGCCGCCGATCGACACGTGCCCCGCGTCCGGGGCATTGCCCGACGTATTCCCCCCGGAGCTGTTGCTCGATCCCGCCCCCGCACCGGAGCCGCTGCTCGACCCTGAGCCACTGCTCGAACTTCCGCTTGCCGCACCGCCGCTTCCCGGACCGCCACCGGCCGAGGAAATCGACCCGCTGCTCGATGAGTCCGCCCCCGCCGGCGCGGCGCCTCCACTCGGCGCAGAGGTTGGTGCGGACGTCGCGCCGGTCGCCGGTCCAGTGCTGGCCGCCCCGCTCGAACTGCTGGACGAGCCGCTGGGCACCGTTTGGACGTCGTTGCTGCCGGACGACGAACCGCCTCCTGAAGCCGGGCTGGCGGACTGGCTTGCCGGTTGGGAGCTACAGGCGCTCCAAACACTGGCAACGAATAGGAGCCCGACAAGGTACGTGGGGGCGCGTCGATTCATGCTTGTTCCTCATTCACGACAGCAGGAGGTCTAGGGCTTGGTCACGTATCATCGTTGGCGCGCCCGGGACGCTCTCGTCCTCGCGCCGCGCAAACCGCGCCAGCATAACCGCGCAAACAAGCTCGAACAAGCGGCACCCCACCCGCGGCTTTTCTCCTCGATCCTCTCATCGCCTCTCTGATAGCCCCTCTGACCTCTCAGGAGTGGCTGCTGGCGAACTGCTTCCAGAGCAGCACTTGCTACGCCTGATTCCTAAAGAGACGAGGCCAGCGCCCGTCATCGTCCAGCCTCTTATCCAGCCTCCGCCCCCAGTTTTCTCCGCGGTCTTCTCGGGCGACATTCATGGCACGGGACGTGCTCAGGGCTCGAAGCTGTTCAAAAACGAACAGGAGCAGTCGCCTATGACCACGTCCGCTTCGATCATCCGAGAACGTGCCGGAGAATCCATCCCTGGCGCCCGACCGAGTCCGATCCTGAAGCTAAACTCCCCAGCACTGAAGGCGCTGCTCGACGACTTCGCGGCGGGGGCGTCCGAGCGCGACGCAAAGCTCATTGCGCCCCACAAGCAAATCCGTCAGATCGCCGACGCGGGCCTCGGACGGTTGCGCATTCCGGTCGCGGAGGGCGGCGCGGGTATCTCGCTCCGTGAGCTCTTCCAGTTCCTGATTCGACTGGGCGAGGCCGACTCGAACCTGGTTCACATCCTGCGGGTTCACTACTGGTTCGTCGAAGCACAACTGCAGCGAGCCCCGACGGACCCTCACCGTGCGCGCAACATCGCGCTCGTCAACCAGGGTCACATCTTCGGCAACGCCTTCTCCGAGCAGAGCCAGCGCGCCGTCGGTTTGTATTTCGACACCACGATTACGCCCGATCCTTCCGGCAAGGGGTACCGCGTGAATGGCAAGAAGTACTACTCGACGGGGAGTCTCTTCTCGACCTACACGGCCATTTTTGCGTCCACGCCTCAAGGCAAAGTCGCCGCCGCGGTCGTCCCCGTCGACCGCAAGGGCCTCAAGCTCGAGGACGACTGGGACGGCTTTGGCCAGCGGCTGACGGGGACCGGTTCGACCCTCCTCGACGACGTGTTCGTCGCCGACGAAGAGTACGAGGAGTACGCCCATCCGGATGACCTGCAGCCGCCAACGTATCAGTACGCATTCTTGCAGCTCTATCTTCAGGCCGTCGCGGCGGGTGTGCTGCACGCGGTGAGAAACGATGCCGCAGCGCTGGTCCGTCGCCGCAAACGCAACTTCAGCCATGGGCAGTCGAAAGAACCCACGGCCGACCCGCAGGTTTTGCAAGTCGTTGGGGAGATCGCGGCCGACGCGTTCGCGGCCGAAGCGATCGTGCTCGCGGCGGCGGACGTCATCGAGCAAGCCGCTCAATCGGTGAAGGAGGGACTGCCCGACAAGACCACCGCCGAGCGCGCACAGATCGCCGCGGCACAGGCCAAGGTGGCGGTCGACCGCTTTGCGCACGAAACCGCAAGCC